>NZ_JALQDI010000042.1:0-59711 GCF_023631305.1 Caballeronia sp. INML3B | reverse complement strand
TGTGAAAGTAGGTAATCGTCAGGCTCCTCATGCGATAAACAAAAACCCCACCCCGCAAAGGTGGGGTTTTTGCGTTTGGGAACCGAATTCTTCCAAGAAAGTTCGTTCCAACACCATCCCATCTCCGATGCACGGTTTCAGTCGGTAGAATGGCGTCGAAAGGTTGTAACCATCATGCCGACCCTTCCCGGAGCGCATATGAGAACGAGCCTGTTGATTGCCGCCGTCAGCGCCGCGTTGCTTGTCGCGGCGTGTGGCAAGAAGAACGATGCAAGCGAGTCCAGCCTGGGCGCTGCGATTTCCGCCGACATGAAAACGAATCGCGGCCTGCTATGCCTGAATCGAAGTGGTCGTGGGCCGTACGCGTTCCCATCTGTCTATAGCAATCGCGACCTCAACGAATATTCCGCTGCCGCACTGCGCGAGCAACTCGCCGCGCTCGAAAAAAGCGGGCTCATTGCGCGCGCGGCGCCGACTCCGGCGAACGCCAACGCCAAGCAGAACGGCATCGCGTACGGTCTCACTGGCGAAGGGCAGAAATATGCGGTCGAAACCAACCGCCCCGCCGGCGACCCCAACGCCACGAGCGACCCGCGCGCCTGGATGCTTTGCTATGCGCACGTCAAGCTGGACAAGGTCGTCGGCTGGACGGAGCCCGATCCTACGGCTCACCGCTCGGACGTCACGTACACCTACAAGCTCGAAAGCGTGGCCCCGTGGATGGACGATCGTGACATCAAGCGCGCCTTTCCCGACGTGACCGCCGCCGACCGCGAGGCCGGTGAAACGAAGCTGCACATTATTCTCGAGCAGCGCGAGGACGGCTGGGTGCGGGTGGATTGAAGCCGCCGGCCCCGCTTTCGAAATCACACATGCCGCCATCGTCCTTCGATCCTTCCGCCGGCCCGCCGCGCATGTCTGATGTCGCGCGTCTCGCCGGCGTTTCGAAGATGACCGTATCCCGCGTGCTCGCCGGCCACAGTGTCGCGGTGGCGACGCGCGCTCGCGTCCAGAAGGCAATCGACGAACTCGGCTACGTCGCCGATGCCGCCGCGGGCGCCTTGTCGTCCGGACGCTCGGAGTTCGTCGCCGTGCTGGTTCCGTCGCTCGCAAGTTCCAACTTTTCGGACACCGTACGCGGTCTTTCCGCGTCGCTCGAGCCGCACGGCCTGCAATTGCTGATCGGAGACACGGACTACCATCTGGATCGCGAAGAACGGCTCGTGCGCTCGATGCTGCGTCATCAGCCGCGCTGCATCGCGCTGACCGGTTCGCGTCATACGGAAGCGACGCGCACGCTGCTGCGCCGCTCCGGCGTGCCCGTCGTGGAGATGTGGGATTCGCCGTCCGATCCGATCGATGCCGCCGTCGGGTTCTCCAACGTCAGCGCCGCAAGAGAGATGGTGCGCTATCTGGCGGACAAAGGCCACGAACGCATCGGCTTTCTCGGCGGGGCGAGCGAGCTGGACCGTCGCGGCCTGGATCGTTTGAAGGGCTTTCGCGCGCAGATGAAGGCGCTCGGTCTGGACGACGAACGCATCATTCGTCTCGGCGATTCTCCGATCACGATGAGTCACGGCGGCCCCGCGATGGCCGAATTGCTCGACACCTGGCCCGACACGCAAGCCGTGATGTGCGTCAGCGACATGTCTGCGTTCGGCGCGATAATGGAATGTCACCGGCGCGGCCTCGTCGTGCCGGACGACATCGCCGTCGCGGGCTTCGGTAACTTCGAAGTAGCCGCCTGCTGCACGCCATCGATCACGACGATTTCCGTCGATGCATACGGGATCGGCTCGCGGACCGGCGCGACCTTGCTGGCGGCGCTGGAGGCGCGCGAGCAAGGCATCGTCGGGCCGAGCGGCAAGCGCGTGCGCGTCGCTTATTCCGTGGTGCCGCGCGAAAGCGCCTGAGCCGAAGCAGTGCGCCGAGTGCGTGCTAACATTGAGTCGAATGTTACCGGTAACGTAAATATAAACAGAGAGACATCCCATGCCCCAACAGAATCCCAGGCGACTGCGCAGCCAGGAATGGTTCGACGATCCCTCGCACGCCGACATGACGGCTCTATACGTCGAGCGTTTCATGAACTACGGCCTGACGCGCGAGGAATTGCAATCGGGCCGACCGATCATCGGCATTGCGCAGACCGGCAGCGATCTGGCGCCGTGCAATCGCCATCACATCGAACTCGCCGCGCGAACGAAGGCAGGCATTCGCGATGCCGGTGGCATTCCAATGGAGTTCCCCGTGCATCCGCTCGCGGAGCAGAGCCGCCGCCCGACCGCCGCGCTCGATCGCAATCTCGCCTATCTCGGTCTGGTTGAAATCCTGCACGGCTTTCCGCTCGACGGCGTCGTGCTCACCACCGGTTGCGACAAGACGACGCCGGCGTGCCTGATGGCCGCGGCCACCGTCGACATGCCCGCGATCGTGCTCTCGGGCGGCCCGATGCTCGACGGCTGGCACGAAGGCAAGCGCGTCGGTTCAGGCACCGTGATCTGGCATGCGCGCAACCTGCTCGCGGCGGGCGAGATCGATTACGAAGGCTTCATGCGCCTGACGACGGCGTCGTCGCCGTCCATCGGCCATTGCAATACGATGGGCACCGCGCTTTCGATGAACAGTCTCGCCGAAGCGCTCGGCATGTCCCTGCCGACGTGCGCGAGCATTCCCGCCGCATATCGCGAGCGCGGGCAGATGGCGTACGCGACTGGCAAGCGCATCGTCGATATGGTGCGCGAGGATCTGAAGCCGTCGAAAATCATGACGCACGACGCGTTCATCAACGCAATCGTGGTCGCCTCAGCGCTCGGCGCATCGACGAATTGCCCCCCGCATCTGATCGCGATCGCGCGGCACATAGGCATCGAGTTGAGTCTCGATGATTGGCAACGCCATGGCGAACAGGTGCCGCTCATCGTGAACTGCATGCCCGCCGGCGAATATCTCGGCGAGAGCTTTCATCGCTCGGGCGGGGTGCCCGCGGTCATGCGGCAACTCGACAAGGCGGGACTCATCAGACGCGATTGCCTGACCGTGTCGGGCCGCACGATCGGCGAGATCGCGAACGATGCGCCGGCCGCCGACAATGAAGTCATCCGCACCACGGACGATCCGCTGAAACACGGCGCGGGCTTCATGGTCCTGTCGGGCAATTTCTTCGATAGCGCGATCATGAAGATTTCGGTCGTCGGCGATGCGTTCAGAAAGACGTACTTGAGCGAGCCCGGTGCGGAAAACGCTTTCGAGGCGCGCGCAATCGTCTTCGATGGCCCCGAGGATTACCACGCGCGCATCAACGATCCGTCGCTCGACATCGACGAACATTGCATCCTCGTGATTCGCGGCTGCGGCACGGTGGGTTATCCGGGCAGCGCGGAAGTCGTGAACATGGCGCCGCCCGCCGAACTGATCAAGCGCGGCATCGATTCGCTGCCCTGCATGGGAGACGGACGCCAGAGCGGGACGTCCGCGAGCCCGTCGATTCTCAACATGTCACCCGAAGCGGCGGTGGGCGGCGGTCTCGCGCTCCTGCGCACGAACGACAGGATTCGCGTCGATCTGAACGCGCGCAGCGTGAACGTGCTGCTGGACGAAGCCGAGCTCGAAAGCCGCCGCGCGCAATCCGCATTCGCCGCGCCGGTCGCGCAGACGCCGTGGCAGGAGTTGTATCGACAAACGGTAGGACAGTTGTCGACGGGCGGCTGTCTCGAACCCGCGACCCTGTATCTGAAGGTGATCGAAACGCGCGGCAATCCGCGCCATTCACACTGAGCGAGCCGCCATGTCCTACGCCATCTACCCGAGTCTTGCGGACAAGCGCGTCGTCGTGACGGGCGGCGGCAGCGGCATCGGCGCGGCGATCGTCGAGGCGTTCGCGAAGCAGGGCGCGCGCGTGTTCTTCATCGATGTCGCCGAGGCCGATTCGCGGCAACTCGAACAGGCCCTCGCGAGCGAGAAGCATGCGCCGACGTTTCTGCATTGCGATCTGCGCGACACGGCCGCCATCGAAAAGGCCTTCGACGACATCGCCAGCGAAGCCGGTTCAATCGACGTGCTGGTCAACAACGCCGCGAACGACGACCGCCATCAGTGGGACAACGTGAGCAGCGCGTACTGGGACGAGCGCATGGCCGTCAATCTGCGGCATCAGTTTTTCTGCGCGCAGGCCGCGGCAGAGCGCATGCGCACGCAGAAGCACGGCGCGATCGTCAATATGGGCTCGATTTCGTGGCATCTCGCGTTGCCCGATCTCACGCTCTACATGACCGCGAAGGCCGCGATCGAAGGACTCACGCGCGGGCTCGCGCGCGAACTCGGCGAGCATGGCATCCGCGTGAACACGGTGATTCCCGGCGCCGTGCGCACGCCGCGTCAGACGAAGCTGTGGCAATCGCCCGAAAGCGGGGCGAAACTGCTCGCGCAGCAATGCCTGCACGAGCGGATCGACCCGGAACACATCGCCCGCATGGTGCTGTTTCTCGCATCGGACGACGCGGCACGCTGCACCGCGCGCGACTATTACGTCGATGCGGGCTGGTTCGGCACGTGACGCATGACGTAATGCGTTTCAGATGCGCGCATCGCGACGCCGCGTCACCTTCGGCGTCGCCCTGACGGTCGGCATCGTGCCGCTTTCGATGCAATGCTGCACGGCATCTGCGGCTTCGTCATAGTCGCGTTCATCGAGCCAGTGCCAGACTGCCGCGAGAAAGAGGCCGAGTCCCGCATGCCCGCAATGGGCGATTACCTCGGCGATGCCTTCCGCGAGCGCGTCGTTGCGGCCCTCGGGCTGCATCGCGCTCGCGACATGCGATGCCGTGCGCGATACCAGCATCGCGTGCATCGTATGCAGTTGCGGATTGAACGTGCTTGCGGCGTTTTTTCTTTGACTGCTGCCCATGAAACCCCCGTCTCTGGCTCGGCATGCGGCGACGGCATTGGAATTGCGTGCGCGCCGCGAGTGATTCTTCGAATGCGCCTTTTCTTAGGCGATGGGGTCGACTTACGCAAGAAGCGGGCCGACGGTCCACTTCGACCGGCGAACTTCGTTTCGCGCCTTATATAACGGCGCAGCACGCATCCTGCTGGGAACGGAGAAAAAAGCGTGTAAAGACGATCGCGCATGCATTTCATACAATTCAGCGCCGTGTGCGGCAAGCAATCCATCAAAACATGCGTCTTATGTCCTACTTTTGGTCGGCTGTATTCGCTTTGATCGCGGGCTGCTCGTCGGGCGCAACCGCGCGCAGTGATGAATCCGCGCATGCACCGGAATCGCAACAGCCGCAAGCGCTGCACCACGCGAAGCGCACCGCGTCCGGCTTCGAAAACGATTATGGTCATCTGCCGCGCGAATCGTTTCTGAAGTGGCGCTGGGAGCGCTTCACGCATGGCTTGCCGAAACCGCCCGCGAACGGCTATCACTTTCCGATGGCGCATCCCGACATCGCGTGGCTCAAGGCCAACCGCACCGCCGATACGCTCACGTGGATCGGCCATGCGAGCGCGCTGGTACAGATCGACGGCGTGAACATCCTCACCGATCCGGTGTTCTCCGAGCGCGCATCGCCGTTCTCGTTCGCGGGCCCGAAGCGCAAGACGCCGCCCGGCCTCACGCTGAACGAGCTGCCGCACATCGACATCGTGCTGATTTCGCACAATCACTACGATCATCTCGACAAGCCGAGTATCGAAGCGCTCAACCGGCAACCGGGCGGCCCTCCGCGCTTTCTCGTGCCGCTCGGGATCAGGCAGTGGATGAAGGACATCGGCGTGACGAACGTCGAAGAACTCGACTGGAGCGACGAGACGCACGCTGCCGGGCTGAATATCTGGTTCGTGCCGAGCCAGCACTGGTCGGCGCGCACGCCGTTCGACCGCGCGGAAACCCTGTGGGGCGGCTGGGTCGTGAAGACGCCGGCAGGCGCGGCGCATCCGTACTCGTTTTACTTCGCGGGCGACACGGGCTATTCGCCGGACTTTCGCGATATCGGCGCGCGGTTCGGCGGTTTCGATCTCGCGCTGATTCCGATCGGCGCCTACGATCCGCGCTGGTTCATGCACGCGCAGCACGTCGATCCCGAGGAAGCGGTGCGTGTTTTCCAGGACGTCCACGCGAAGAAGGCGATCGGCATTCACTGGGGTTCATTCGAACTGACCGACGAGCCGCTCGACGAACCGCCACGCCGGCTCGCCGACGCCGTGCGCCGCGCCGGCCTGCCCGCAGACGCCTTCACCGTACTGAAACACGGTGAAATGATTCGCCTCGACACGCCGAACTCAAGCGCAGCCACAAGCGGCCGTAAACACGGTCTGGGAGCGCGGCTTTCACGCGCACGAATTCTTCCTGCAAATTGAGGCGCCTCATCGTCGAGGCGACTCGCGGTTGTGCGCGGCGCGGCAATCGTCTTTATCACTGATGGGGCTCATCGCGTGAAGCAACTGTCCATTCGGCATCGCATTCTGGCCAGCTTCGGCATCATTCTTTCACTGATGCTCGTCATGGCGGCACTGTCGTACACGCTGCTTGGCGGAATCGATCGCGAAGCCAAGAGTCTCGAAGACGATTCGATGCTCGGCGTCTCGCTTTCCAGCGATCTGCGCGCGACATGGTTCGAGAACTACGCGATCACGCAGCGGCTCGTCTTCATCGACAAGGACGCCGAACAGGTGCGCCGCGATACGCAGCGTCTCGCCGAAACGCGCGCCACGATCGACAAGCTGATGGACACCTACGTGCCTACCATCTTCGAAGAAGATGACCGGCGCCTCTTCAACGATTTCAAGCGCCAGCGCGACCTTTACCTTCCGGTTCAGGACGAGACGCTGCGCGAACTCGCGAGCTCGAAGGACGCGGCCGCCGCGACCTTCAACACGCGTCTCGCGCCGGTATGGGAAGCAGGACAGACCGCGACGCGCGCGCTCGTCGACCATAACGAGAGCTTCAACGCGAAATCCGTGGAAAGCATTCGCGGCTCGGTGCAGAAGTCGGAAGCGACGCTCATCGTCATCATGCTCATTGCGATTGCGGCGGCAGCGGTGCTCGGCTTCATGCTGATGAAGGCGCTGACGGTGCCGATGCTGCGCATGGTCGATGTGGTGGACAAGATGCGCACCGGCGACCTCACGCAGCGGCTCGCGCTCGCGCGCCGCGACGAATTCGGCACGCTGGAAGCGGGCTTCAATCGCATGACCGACGAGCTCACGGGTCTTGTCGGCCAGGCGCAGAAATCGGCTGTGCAGGTGACGACATCGGTATCTGAGATCGCGGCGACCGCGCGCGAGCAGCAGGCCACCGCGAGCGAGACGGCCGCGACGACGACGGAAATCGGCGCGACCTCGCGCGAGATTTTCGCCACGGCGCGCGACCTCGTGCGCACGATGAACGAAGTGTCGGGCGTGGCGGAGCAATCGGCGGCGCTCGCGGGCACGGGTCAGGCGGGACTCACGCGCATGGAGGAAACCATGCGCCTCGTGATGGAAGCGGCGGGCTCGGTGAACGGCAAGCTCGCGATCCTCAACGAAAAGGCGGGCAATATCAATCAGGTCGTCGCGACCATCACGAAAGTCGCGGATCAGACCAACTTGCTCTCGCTGAACGCGGCGATCGAGGCGGAGAAGGCGGGCGAGTATGGGCGCGGCTTCGCGGTCGTCGCGACCGAGATTCGCCGTCTCGCGGATCAGACGGCCGTCGCCACGTTCGACATCGAACAGATGGTGAAGGAGATCCAGTCCGCCGTCGCGGCAGGCGTGATGGGCATGGACAAGTTCTCCGAGGAAGTGCGCCGCGGCATGCTCGATGTGCAGCAAGTCGGCGGTCAGCTTTCGCAGATCATCCATCAGGTACAGACGCTCGCGCCGCGCTTCTCGATGATCAACGAAGGCATGCAGACGCAGGCCACCGGCGCGGACCAGATCTCGCAGGCGCTGTCGCAACTGTCCGAAGCCGCGCAGCAGACGGCCGAATCGCTGCGCCAGTCGACGCAGGCGATCGACGATCTCACGCATGTCGCGAACGGCCTGCGCACGGGCGTGTCGCGCTTCAAGGTGGCGGCTTGACGTTCCATTGAGGCGCGCCGCGATGCTCTTCGTCCAGTTCACGCTCGGGTCCGACCGCTATCTGCTCGACAGCGCGCACGTCGAACGCATGCTGCCGCTCGCGCCGCTGAAGGCGTTGCCGGGCGCGCCCGCCTGGGTCGCGGGCGTGCTCGATTACGAAGGCGCGAGCGTGCCCGTCATCGATATCGCGGCGCTTGCGCTCGGGCGCGCATCGCAGGAAAGGCTTTCGACGCGGCTCGCGCTCGTCGCGTATCCGCGTTGCGGCGACGACGGCGTGACGACGCTTCATCGGCTCGGTCTTCTGCTCGAACAGGCGACGCGCACCGTCACATTCGATGCCGCTTCGTTCAGCGATGCGGGCATCGACACGCCGCACGCGCGCTATCTCGGCCCGCTCACGCGCGACGAAGCGGGGCTGCTGCAATGGGTGCGCATCGAGCATCTGTTGCCCGACGACGTGCAGGCGCTGCTTTTCGCCGGGAGCGACGCATGAGCGCGCTGCCGACATCATTCGCCGATGCCCGTCATGACGAGCCGTTCGGCATGGGCCGATTCATCGACCTGCTGCATCGCACGATCGGGCTCGATGCCGAATCGATCGGCGCGAACGCGGTGTCGCGTGCGGTGCGCGAGCGTTACACCCTGTGGCGAGACGAGCACGGCGGCACACTGGACGACTACTATCGCGCGGTGACGCAAGATGCCGCGCACATGCAGGAACTGATCGAAGCGGTCGTCGTGCCGGAGACATGGTACTTTCGCGATCCCGAAGCCTTCGCCGCGCTCGCGCGTCTTGCGCGCGTGCGTCTGCACGAGCGGCCCGCGAAGCCGGTGCGCGTGCTGAGCGCGCCGTGCTCGACCGGCGAGGAAGCCTATACCGTTGCGATCGCGCTGATCGAAGCGGGCATCCCCGCCGAGCGCTTCTCGATCGACGCGATCGACGTGAGCGAACGCGCGCTTGCCGTCGCGCGCCGCGCGCACTACGGGCGCAACGCGTTTCGCCAGCGCGCGCTCGATTTTCGCGACCGTCACTTCCGCGCAGCCGATGGCGGCTGGCAACTCGATCCCGCCGTCGCGCAGACCGTGCGCTTCTCGCAAGCGAATCTTCTGCAACTCGACACGCACGCGTTCGAGCAGTTCGATTTCATTCTGTGCCGCAACGTGCTCATCTATTTCGACCGCGACACACAGTCCGCGGTTTTCCGTGTGCTCGATGCACTGCTCGCGCATGGCGGCACCTTATTCGTGGGTCCGGCGGAGACGGGTCTTCTGATGCGCGAGGGCATGAGCTCCTCGAACATTCCGCTCGCGTTCGCGTTCAACCGGGCCGAGCGCGAGCATGTCAGCGTCTTCGATGCGGCGTGGCCGAGCCTGCCCGCCGTGAAGACGCCGCCGCCCATGAAGTCCGCGTTCGTCCTGCCCGCATGGGCCAGCGCGCCGCCCCCGGTTCGTGCGGTGCCGGTGCCGGTTCCCGGGGCGCGCGAAGACGCGCGCGTTCGGCCCGAGCCCGCGATCAGCCTCACGCATGCGCGCGAACTCGCCGATGCCGGACAGCTCGAAGCCGCGGCGAACGCGGCGCATGCGTATCTGCGCGTGAATCCATCGAACGCGGATGCGTACTATCTGCTCGGCGTGATCGCGGATGCGCGTGGCGAGCATCAGGCAGCGCGCGGTCATTATCGTCGCGCGCTGTATCTCGAACCCGCGCATCCCGAAGCGCTCGCGCATCTGGCCGCTTGCCTCTCGCTCGACGGCGATGAAAGCGGCGCGCGCCTCTTGCTCGCACGCGCCGGGCGCGTCACCGGGAGCGCGCGATGAACGCACGCGACACCCATATCGCGATCGATATCGACGATTGCTGGAACCGCATCGGCGTGCGCGGCGATGCGTCGTGTCCGAAGCTCGAACGCTACGTGCATTGCCGCAATTGCCCGATTCACGACGAAGCGGCCGCGCGCGTGCTCGATCGCGTGGAAGCACGCACGTCGATCGAACAGACGAGCGCGGTTTCGTCGAACGAGACGCAGAGCGTCGGCCAGACCGGCGCGCATTCGTGTCTCGTGTTTCGCATCGGCGGCGAATGGCTCGGCTTGCCGACGACCGTTTGCGCGCAAGTCGCTCAACTGCGTCCGGTGCATTCGCTGCCGCATCGGCGGCATCGCGCGGTGCTCGGCATCGTCAACGTGCGTGGCCGACTGATCGTGTGCGCCTCGCTTGCGCGGCTCTTCGGCATCGAAGAACGCGCTGTGAACGACGTATCGCATAACCGGACGCTCGATGCGCGCGAGCTCGGCCGTCTGCTCGTCATCCAGCGCGCGCAAGGCCGCGATCATGCGAACGGCGATCATGAAGGTCCGATCGCTTTTCCCGTCGATGCCGTCGACGGCGTGCATCGTTTCACGAGCGCCCAGCTTCAGCCCGTGCCCGCGACGCTCGCGCAGCGCGTGGCGTCGCATGCGCATGCGGTGGCCGCGTTCAAGGACGCGACCGTCGGCCTGCTCGACGCCGATCGTCTCATCGACAGCATGAACCGGAGTCTCACATGACGAGCATCGATCCCGGCCGCTCGTCGTTGCTCGAACTCTTTCAGGAAGAAGCGCGCGCGCAGGCGCAGATTCTCTCCGATGGCCTCATCGCGCTCGAACGCGCACCGCGCGATCCCGTCACGCTCGAAGCGAGCATGCGCGCCGCGCATTCGCTGAAAGGCGCTGCGCGCGTGGTCGGCGTGCCGGTCGGCGTGACGCTCGCGCATGTGATGGAGGATTGCTTCGTCGCCGCGCAGGACGGGCGCGTCGTGCTCGACGCAGGCTATATCGACATGCTGCTGCGCGGCGTCGATCTCATCGTGCAGATCGGCGAGGCGCGCGACATCGATGCGCAAACGGCGCTCGAACGCGACGTGGATGCGTTCGTCGATGCGCTCAACGCGCGTCTCGAAGGCACGCAAGTGGCCGAAGCGCCGCTTTCGAGCCACGTTGCGCTGGATCTTTCGCAAGAACTTACGCTCGACAATGCGCCCGAGCTGGTCCAGACGCCTTCGCGCACGAATGAAGCGCGCATGCTGCGCATGCGTGCCGACACGCTCGACCGCCTGTTGAGCCACTCGGGCGAATCGCTCGTCGAATCGCGCTGGCTGAAGCCGTTTTCGCAATCGATGCTGCGCGTGAAGCGCATTCAGCACGACGCGAGCCGCGCGCTCGAACGTCTGCACGAAACGCTCACCGAGACGAACGCGACGCAACTCGACGCACGCGCGCATGCCGCGCTCGACGAAGTGCGGCGCCTGACGGCCGAAGCACATCGTCAATTGAGCGAGCGCCTGGCGGAACTCGAAAACTTCGATCGCCGCTCGACGCATCTCGCGCAGCAGATCTACGACGAAGCGCTCGCGTGCCGCATGCGTCCTTTCGTCGATGCGACCGGCGGCTTCGCGCGCATGGTGCGCGATGTCGCGCGCGGGCTCGGCAAGGACGTGCGGCTCGAGATCGCCGGCGAAACGACGCAGGTCGATCGCGACATTCTCGATCTGCTCGACGCGCCGCTCGGCCATCTGTTGCGCAACGCGGTCGATCACGGCATCGAGCAACCCGCGCTCAGGCGCGCGCTCGGCAAGCCCGACACCGGCACGATCACGCTCGAAGCGCGCCATAGCGCGGGTTCGCTCTTCATCAGCGTATCCGACGATGGCGCGGGCGTCGATCTCGATGCGCTGCGTCGCGCGGTCGTGCGCAAGAATCTCGCGAACGAGGACACTGCCGCGCGTCTCACCGAAGCCGAGCTGCTCGAATTTCTTTTCCTGCCCGGCTTCTCGATGCGCGATGCGGTCACGGATGTATCCGGGCGCGGCGTCGGCCTCGATGCGGTGCAGGACGTCGTGCGGCAGGTGCGCGGCAGTGTGCGCGTGACGCAGGACGTGCACGCGGGCACGCGCTTCACGTTGCAATTGCCCCTCACGCTGTCGGTGATCCGCAGCCTGATCGTCGAGGTGGCGGGCGAGCCTTACGGCCTGCCGCTCGCGCATGTCGCGCGCACGCTCGTGCTGCCCGCGAGCGCTATCGACACGCTCGAAGGCCAGCAGCACTTCTCGTTCGACGGAAAGCGCGTCGGCCTCGTCACCGCGCATCAGATCTTGCAGACCGCCGCATTCGAAGCGGCGAGCGATGCGCTCAACGTCGTCGTGATCGGGCAGGGCGCGGCGAGCTACGGCATCGTCATCGATCGATTTCTGGGCGAGCGCATGCTGGTCGTGCAGCCGCTCGACAAGCGGCTCGGCAAGGTGCGCAACATCGCGGCGGGCGCGCTGATGGAGAACGGCGACCCGCTGCTCATCGCCGATCTGGACGACTGGCTGCGCTCGGTCGAAAAGCTCGTTGGCAGCGGCGAACTCGGGCGCGTGGGCCCGAACGCGGCACGCTCGAGCGTGACGAGCGCAAAGCGCGTGCTCGTCGTCGACGATTCGCTCACCGTGCGCGAGCTGGAGCGCAAGCTGCTCGCCTCGCGCGGCTACGACGTGTCCGTCGCGGTAGATGGCATGGACGGCTGGAATGCGGTGCGTGGCGAACGCTTCGACCTCGTCATCACCGATATCGACATGCCGCGTCTCGATGGCATCGAGCTCGTCACGCTCATCAAGCGCGATGCGCAGCTTTCCGGCCTGCCGGTGATGATCGTGTCGTACAAGGATCGCGCGGAAGACCGTCAGCGCGGCCTCGATGCGGGCGCGGATTATTACCTCGCGAAAGGCAGTTTCCACGATCAGGCGCTCATCGAGGCGGTGCGCGATCTCATAGGCGAGGCGAAATCATGAAGATCGGCATCGTCAACGACGTTCCGCTCGCGGTGGAAGCGCTGCGGCGCGCGCTCGCGGCGCGGCCCGACTTCGAGATCGCGTGGGTCGCGCACGACGGTCGGCAGGCGGTCGACTATTGCGCGGCCCACACGCCCGATGTCGTGCTGATGGATCTCGTGATGCCGAACGTCGATGGCGTGCAGGCGTCGCGGACCATCATGGCGCGTTCGCCGTGCGCGATTCTCGTCGTCACCGTGGATGTCGGCGCGAACGCGTGGCGCGTGTACGAAGCGATGGGCGCGGGCGCGCTCGATGCCGTCGATACGCCCGCGCTCTCCGGCGCCGATGCGCGTCGCGGCGCGGCGGCATTGATTGCGAAGATCGATCAGATCGGCGCCCGGCTCGCGTCGTCGGGTGCCTCGTCCGTCAGCGCGATGAGCATGCCGAAAAGCCATGCGCGACTCGTTGCGATCGGCGCGTCGGCGGGCGGCCCGTCCGCGCTCGCAACGGTGCTCGGCGCGTTGCCGAAGGACTTCGCTGCGGCGATCGTCATCGTGCAGCATGTGGATCGCGCGTTCGCGGAAGGCATGGCGCAGTGGCTCCATGCGCAATCGGTGCTGCCCGTGCGCGTCGCGCGCGAGGGCGACAAACCGGTGCCGGGCGAAGTGCTGCTCGCTGCGACCAACGATCATCTCCATTTCGCCGATGCTTTACGCCTCGGTTACACCGCGCATCCCGAGCAGCTGCCTTACCGGCCTTCCGTCGATGTGTTTTTTCAGAGCGTGACCGAGCGCTGGACCGGCCGCGCGATCGGCGTGCTGCTGACGGGCATGGGCCGCGACGGCGCGATCGGCCTGAAGGCGATGCGCGCGAAGGGCTATCACACGATCGCGCAGGACGAGGCGACGAGCGCGGTGTACGGCATGCCGAAGGCCGCGGCCGCGCTCAACGCGGCGGCGTCGATATTGCCGCTGCCGCGCATCGCCGACGCAATCGCCAGGGCATTTTACTGATAGCGCCACGAACCAACCGATAAGCAATCAATCAAGGACACGTTCATGAAACTTCCTCATCCCGATCCGCTGGCCGAGCGTGCGAAACGGGCCGCGGCGGCAGGAACGCCGAGCATCGGGCGCGCGGGTTCGCGTGCGATGGTGGACGAGCGCGCCGTGTCCGATTTGCTCGCAGCCGCATTGAACGCGCCGCCCGCGGCCGAGTTGCCGGTGATGGTTTTGCTCGTGGACGATCAGGCGATCATCGCGGAGGCGCTGCGCCGTGCGCTCGCGGAAGAGACGAACGTCGATCTGCATTACTGCGCCAATCCGGAAGAGGCGCTGCGCACCGCGCAGGAAACGCGGCCGACGGTGATTCTGCAAGACCTCGTGATGCCCGGCGTCGATGGCTTGACGCTCGTGCGTCAGTACCGCGAGCATCCCGCGACGCGCGACATTCCGATCATCGTGCTCTCGACGAAGGAAGAGCCGCGGATCAAGAGCGCGGCGTTCGCGGCGGGCGCGAACGATTACCTCGTGAAGCTGCCCGATACGATCGAGCTCGTCGCGCGGGTGCGCTATCACTCGCGTTCGTATCAGAACCTGTTGCAGCGCGACGAGGCGTATCGCGCGCTGCGTCAGTCGCAGCAGAAGCTGCTCGAAACGAATCTGGAATTGCAGCGGCTGACGCATTCGGACGGGCTGACGGGGCTGTCGAATCGTCGCCGTCTCGATGATTATCTGAACGCCGAATGGCGGCGTGCGGCACGCGAGCATGCGGCCATCGGCTTCCTGATGATCGATGTCGATAACTTCAAGTCGTACAACGATACGTATGGACACGTCGCTGGCGACGATGTATTGAAGCTCGTCGCGCATACGATCGAGACGAGCCTCAACAGCCCAACGGACCTGGCCGCGCGTTTCGGCGGCGAGGAGTTCGCGGTGGTGTTGTTGTCGACATCGGCGCCGGGATTGCGGTTGCTTGGCGAGAAGATACGCATCGCGGTGGAGGCGCTCGACGTGCCGCACGCGGGTTCCGCGAGCGGGCGCGTGACGATCAGCATCGGCGGTGCGACTCAGATCGCCATGCAGGACGATGCGTCCAAGCAGCTCGTGGAAGCGGCGGATCTCGCGCTTTATCGGGCGAAAAGGGATGGGAAAAATCGGGTGGTGATTACGTGATTTGCGGCGCGTAGAGGCATGCAAAAACGCGCGGCGGCATATTGCGTCGTGGTGAGCGACCGATTCAACGCACATGACACCCTAGGCGGCAGGGCGGCACGCTCAATTCGCTCGTGCTCATGTAGGCGTTGCCGATTACGGCAGTCGATGAGGCACAGTTCATCGAGATCGAAGGCAATTCCAACAGCATCGCCGATAGCGGTGGTCGCAGCGGATCGTTGAGCGTGCTAAAGCTAAACGCAACGCGCAGGTGACCGCTTTCCCCCACTCGTAAGAGTAATCTTATTTGCCGTCGTTGATATGACGTGTTAATTGACAGCCTTTCGTTGCAATCCTAAATTCCAATGCGAAGCTTGAACGAACGATAAGACATCGTTTCATTCAACAAGATAGGTATGCATATGAATGCTGTCACAAAAAATCTAACTGATGCACTGAGCCGTCCGAGCGCGCGGCTCACCCAGCATCTGAGCATATGGATCGGCACGCTCGATCTCGGCCTTGACGTGCTCAAGTTCAAGGTCAAAGCGGGGCTATGCGATGACTACACGGTGGAGGTGACCGTGACCTCGCCGCAACTCGATATCGACGGCAAGCTGTGCGTAGGACGGCGCGCAGGTTTGCAGATCGACGAGCGCGTGGCCGTGCCGTCGGTGAACTACATCGAGCCTGTCGATCACGAGGCCGCCACCTTCAATGGCATCGTCACATGCTTTAAACGCATCAGCGCGAGCCGCGAGGAGGCGACCTATAAACTCCGCATCGAGCCCAGATTTGCCGCGCTTTGCAAGCGCGTGCATCGTTCAGACGTGTACAAGGACGTCACCTTTCAGGAGATGGTGACGCAGTTGCTGGTGGATCGAAGAACTTCGATGCTTTCGATATCGAGTTCCATCTGGAAGGCGCGCAGGAGAAGATGGAGCAGGGCGTGATGTACGGGGAGTCCGTCTGGGACTTCATCACACGTTACGCGAAACGTAGGGGCATTTGCTGGTTTCTGACTAACATAAAGCGCTGTCTCGGAACCCGCATAGACGCGAAACGCGCGGCCTCAAAAGAGCCCGCGCGTTTCGCTTTTTGCAACGCCCACTACACACCCAGCGTCATCGCCTGAACACGCCAAGCAGCAACGTCGCCAGAAAGATCACGATGAAGATGAAGAACAGGATCTTGGCGATTTCCGCCGCGCCCGTTGCGATCCCGCCGAAGCCGAAGACGGCCGCGATGATCGCGATGATGAAGAAGATGACAGCGTAACGGAGCATGGAGCCCTCCCGTGGGGTTCGGTTGATCGGTCGATTCGCAGGCGGGTCGATGCCGCTGCTTTCGCTCATCAGGTTCTTACCGCGCATCGTTCAAAGCAACAGGCGTGCCCAGCGTATCGAAGGCGCTCAGATGCAAAAACGCCGCAACGGGAAACATTGCGGCGTTGCGGATCGCGTCCTCATTGGCGCGATGGGCCCGGCTGTCGAGGCTAACGGCCTGCTGTGCGATCGGAGTCGGAATCTTCGGCGTCATCTTCATCGTCGACGCCGTTTAGCGCATCCGGCAGGTTGTTCTCCAGTTCATCGCGTTCGATCTGATCGGCCAGGTCGAGGGATTTGCGCGTGGCGGGACCGGATGGGCGATTGGCTCCAGACATGGCGTACTCCTTGGACAGATTTCAAAGCCGCGCCGACGATTCGGCGCGAACCAACGGACTAGCAAGGCATGTACGCGCCGGGCTGAAAACGCCGCCTTAAAGGATCGCTTAAGGACCGGTCGGGCGGCAAGGTGGACAGACGATGCTGGCGAGAAGAAACGCAGTCCCAAACTTGCAAGCGGGACGGCAGATTTTGCGTGCCGGCGCGTGAGTCCAGTATGCACCCGACAGGCGTCGAGGCAAAGAGCGCGCGCGCTTTTCATGCGGCGCGCGTTTCTCCTCACGCATCAATCGAACAAATGGGCGACGATCGGATACAGCGACAGCACCAGCAGCACGGCCATCGTGATGTTGAAGACGCGCAGCGAGCGCGGATTCGCAAGAAAACGCCGCAGCGACATGCCGAACGCGGCCCACATCGTGATGCACGGCAGCCCGATCACAACCAGCACCAGCGCCATCAGCGCCGCATTCAGCGAGAGGCTCGCGTGCAGATGGATGGTCGTCGCGGCCGTGAGCACCATCATCCACGCCTTGGGATTGATCCACTGGAACGCGATCGCTTCGTGAAAGCGCATCGGGCGGCCCTGCCCATCGCGCATCTGCACCGACGACGACGTGCCGATCTTCCATGCCAGATACAGCAGATACGCGACGCTCGCCGCTTCCAGCACGGTATAGAGCCACGGCACATGCTCGAACGCCTGCGCGAGCCCGAGACCGACCGCGATCATGAGAATCGCCATGCCGGCGCTGATGCCGAGCACATGCGGCACCGTTCGCTTCAGGCCGAAATTGACGCCCGAGGCGAGGAGCATCGTGTTGTTGGGGCCGGGCGTGATTGTCGTCACCAGCGCGAACAGCGCGGCGGCGGGCAGGGCATTCATGAGTTCGGTCGGCATGGCGCGCTCCGGTGGTTTCAGGCTCGATGGCGCCAAGTGTACGGGACGTGTCCGGTACAGTACCGATACAGATTTACGGAAGCCTCCCGGTACGGATTCTGAATGTGGCGGGCGGCACCCGCCACGCGCAGACTTAAGCCTTACACCGGGAACGGATTGCGTTCCGCGAATCCTTGCTGATGCCAATACGGGTACGCCGGCCGCACCGTGCTCGCCTCATCCAGTTTCTTCACCTGCTCGGCAGTCAGATTCCACCCGACCGCGCCGAGGTTCTGACGCAGTTGCTCTTCATTGCGCGCGCCGATGAGCACCGTCGCCACCGTCGGACGTTGCAGCAGCCAGTTGAGCGCGATCTGCGGGACGGTCTTGCCGGTTTCCTCGGCGATGGCGTCGAGCGCATCGACGACGCGATACAGGTACTCGTCCGGCACCGGCGGGCCCATGTCGGCGGTCTTGTGCAGGCGGCTCGTCGCGGGCAGCGGCTGGCCGCGACGGATCTTGCCGGTGAGCCGTCCCCATCCGAGCGGGCTCCACACGATCGCACCGACGCCCTGATCGAGCCCGAGTGGCATCAGCTCCCATTCGTAATCGCGGCCGATGAGCGAGTAATACGTCTGATTCGCGACATAGCGCGGATAGCCGTAGCGGTCCGCCACGTCGAGCGATTTCTGTAGATGCCAGCCCGAGAAATTCGACACGCCCGTATAGCGGATCTTGCCCGCGCGCACGAGATCGTCGAGTGTGGAAAGCGTTTCCTCGACAGGCGTCTTCGCATCGAAGCCGTGCAACTGGAACACGTCGATGTAATCCGTCTGCAGGCGCTGGAGCGCCGCGTTCACTGCCTGGATGAGATGAAAGCGCGACGATCCGACCGCGTTCGGATCGTCCTGGTCGAAACGGAACGTGGCCTTGGTCGAGACGATGACCTTGTCGCGCCGGCCCTTGAGCGCTTCGCCGAGTATCGATTCCGATGCGCCGCGCGAGTAGATGTCCGCGGTGTCGAACATCGTGACGCCCGCATCGAGACAGATGTCGACGAGCTTGCGCGCCTCGCTCACGTCGGTTTCGCCCCATGCCTGAAAGAATTCGCCCTTGCCGCCAAAGGTGCCGGTCCCGAAGCTCAATACTGGAACCTTGAAGCCCGAAGCACCGAGATGTCGATATTCCATTGCCTGTCCTCGTTAATGAAGTCGGAAGGCGCCGCGCTTCGTGCGTGAAACGCGGCGCAACGAACGTTCATCGACGAGACTACCGCAACCGTCCCGCGCATGCAGGACGCGGGCGCTAGCGTCTGGTCGCGGCACGCTCGCCGAGCGAATCGTAGATCGGCGGCACGCGCAGGAGCATCGGCACGACCATCGCGGTGAAGCAGGCGGTGAGCATCGGCAGGAGCAGGGTGAAGCTCGCCGTCATCTCGGTGACGAGCACGATGCCCGTGACCGGCGCGCGCACCACCGCGACGAAGAAAGCCGCCATGCCGACCACCGCGAACGTGCTCGTGTCGCCGGCGGCGGGTGCCATGCCGGGGAACCAGTCGAGACAGACGCGGCCGAACAGAAGGCCCGTCTGCGCACCGAGCACGAGCATCGGCGCGAAGATGCCGCCGGGTGCGCCCGCCGCGTACGACACCGGGCCGAGTATGAAGCGCAACGCGAACATCGCCGTCACGCCCGCCAGGGTGCCGGTGCCGAGAAGCGCGCGCTCGGTCAGCGCGTCGCCGCCGCCGGCGAGGTCCGGCGCGAACCAGGCGAGCAGACCGACCGCCGCGCCGATCGTCGCCGCGCGCATGGTCGCGTGCTTCACCGAGCCGGACGGCGCGACCGATTCGGCGGCGTCGAGCGTCCAGACGATGAGACGGCTATACGCCGCGCCCAGCAGTCCCAGCAGCGCGCCGAGCACGAGATGCGCGCCGCTCATTTCGAAGCCGGGGAATGGTTGCGGCGGGACGTGAAAGTCGGGGAAGTCGCCATGCAGCAGACGCGCCATTGCGATCGCGCTCGCCGATGCGCCGAGCGCCGCGACCGCCGTGCGGGTATCGAAACGGCGCGTCAGTTCTTCGAGCACGAATACGGCGCCCGCGATCGGCGCATTGAATGCGGTCGCAAGCCCGGCGCCCGCGCCGGCCGCGAGCAGCACCCGGCAATCGCCCACGTTGCGCCTGAAGAACCTGCCGACGGCATGCGCGATCGATGCGCCCATCTGCACCGTCGGGCCTTCGCGGCCGAGCGCGAGCCCCGCGCCAATGGCGAGCACGCCGCCCACGAACTTGATCGGAACGAGCACGAGCGGCGCGGGCGGCACTTTGCCGTGCAGCACCGCTTCGACATGGGGAATGCCGCTGCCGCTCGCCATCGGCGCGTAGCGCGCGACGAGCCACGCGGCGAGCGCGGCGGCGGCCGATGCAGCGAGCACGACGAGCACGATCGCCGCATCGTGTCCCGCGTGCGCCCACGCAACGAACGCGTTGCGCCATGTATCGGCGCGTTCGAGGGCGAAGCGAAAGAGCACGCCGATCGCGCCCGTCGCCGCGCCCACGACGACCGATGCCGCCGCGAGCGCAACGAGTCCTGCGCGCTCGTCGTCCTGATGGGTGACTTCGTTATCGTTCATCGCGCAGGTCGCTCCGGAATCGGCAAATGCAACGAAGCGTATCACCGCGTCGCGCGGCGGGCATGGTGCTTGCAAAACGAAAGTCATTTCGCCGGGAGTGCTGTAAACAGCAGATGACCCACGCAAACCACGACGAGCCGTTTTTCCAGCCGGGACGCAATTGCGCGAGCGTGCGTCACGCAGATCGCTTCAGCCTGCTCATCGACGGCGCGGATTATTTTCGCGTGCTGCGCGAGGCGCTCACGCGCGCCGAACGCACGGTGTTCATCCTCGGCTGGGACATCGACAGCCGCATGAAGCTCACGCCCGAAGGCGCCGACGACGGCTATCCCGAAGCGCTCGGCGATTTTCTCCACGCGCTTGCTGGCGACAAGCGGCGGCTGCGCATCTACATACTCGCGTGGGATTTCGCGATGCTCTATGCATTCGAGCGCGAGTGGCTGCCGGTCTACAAGATGGGCTGGCGCACGAACCGGCGCATCGCGTTCCAGATGGACGGCAAGCATCCGCTCGGCGGCTCGCAGCATCAGAAGATCGTCGTGATCGACGATCGCCTTGCGTTCGTCGGCGGTCTCGATCTCACGCGCTCGCGCTGGGATACCACCGCGCACGCCCCGGACGAGCCGCTGCGCCGCGATGCGAACGGCGCGGCGTATCAGCCGTTCCACGACGTCCACACGATGTTCGACGGCGACGCCGCGCGCGAGATCGGCCTGCTCGCACGCGAACGATGGACGCGCGCATGCGACAAGCGACTCGCGATCCGCGCGCATCGCGCCGCGCTTGCCCAGGACCCGTGGCCGCCTTCGCGACGTGTCGATCTCGAGGACGTCGATATCGCCATCTCCCTCACCGAGCCCGACTATCTCGGCCGCCCACCGGTGCAGCAGATTCGCACGCAGTATCTCGACGCCATCGCGCGGGCGCGGCGCAGCATCTATATCGAGAACCAGTACTTCACATCGGGCACCGTCGGCGCGGCGCTCGCCGATTCGCTCGCGCGCGACGATGGCCCCGATCTTGCCATCGTCGTGCCGCGCAATCAGAGTGGCTGGCTGCAGGAAGTGACGATGGGCGTGCTGCGTGCGCGCCTGCATACGCTGCTCAAGCGTGCCGATACGCACGGCCGCTATCGCCTGCTGTGCCCGAGCGTGCCGAATCTGGGCGACCAGATCGTCAACGTGCACAGCAAGCTGATGATCGTCGACGATGAATTGCTGATCGTCGGCTCGGCCAACCTGAACAATCGCTCGATGGTGCTCGACAGCGAGTGCAACGTGTCGATCGACGCGGGCGCCGACGCGCGCATCCGCCGCGCGATCGCGACGATGCGCGACACGCTGCTCGCGGAGCATCTCGGCTGCGAGATCGCGGATATCGTGCGCGAGCGCGACGCACGCGGCGGCATGAACGCCGCGATTCAGGCGCTGCTGCGCGAGCGCGACGCGCATCGCACGCTGGTGCCGCTCGACCCGCAAGTATCGCCCGAACTCGATCAACTGATTCCGCCCGAAGCGCTGATCGATCCCGAAACGCCGATCGCCGCCGACGAACTCGTCGATCAGTTCGTGCCCGCGGAGCGGACGCGCCCGCTCATCGGACGCTTTGCGCTGCTCGGCGGGTTCGCGCTGATGATCGTGCTCTTCGCGGCGCTGTGGCACTGGACGCCGCTCGGCGATTACGCGAACCTGAAGTCGCTCACGAACGCGACGCGCCATATCGACGCGTCGCCGTTCGCGCCGCTGTGGATCGTCCTCTGCTATGTCGTCGCCGCGGTCGTCTCGGTGCCGATCACGCTGCTCATCGCGGCTACGGGCATCGTCTTCGGCGCGTCATGGGGCGGCATGTACGCGTTCTTGGGCACGATGGCCGCGGCCGCCATTTCGTATTCGCTCGGCAACTGGCTCGGGCGCGATGCGGTGCGCAAGCTGGCGGGCGCGCGCGTGAACCGGCTGTCCGAACGCGTCGCGAAGCGCGGCATCGTCGCGGTCGTCGTGTTGCGGCTCTTGCCGGTCGCGCCGTTTTCGATCGTCAATCTCGTCGCGGGCGCATCGCATATCCGCATGCGCGATTTCATGATCGGCACGATGCTCGGCATGGGGCCGGGCATCTTTCTGACGGTTGCGTTCGCGCATCAGCTCGTCGCTTCGTTGCATCGGCCGACGATCGGCTCGTTCGCGGTGCTGATCGGCATCGGCGCGACCTTGATCGGCGTGTCGCTGCTGTTGCAGCGCTTTCTCGGCCGCGCGGATCGTCAGGAAACGCACGAAGGCGCGCCGGGCGATGCCGACAAGCCGCGCGCAAGCGACGAGGCCAGACGCGCGAGCGAACTGCGCGAGAACGGCACCATGCCGCGCGATGCGGCGGCGCGCGCATCGTCGAGAAACGAGCGTCCCGATGAGATCAACCAATGACGCTGATGCACGAAGCCGGAATAGAAAACGAAGACCTGGCCGACACCCGCGCTCGCGAGTTGCGTATCGCGACGTATAACTTGCATGGCGCGATAGGCATCGACGGCAAGTTCGCGCCGGAGCGCATCGGCGAGGTGCTCGCCGAGATCGATGCGGACATCTTCGCGTTGCAGGAAGTGCCGCTCGGCGGCAACGGCTCACCCGATGTGCTCGATGTGCTGCAACGCATGACGAACCTGCATGCTGTCGCCGGCCCGACGCTCGACACGCCCGAGCGCCGTTACGGCAACGCGGTGCTCACCCGCTATCCGGTGCGCGCGGTGCGTACACTCGATCTGTCGTTCAGAAGCCGCGAGCCGCGCGGCGCGCTCGACGCCGACATCGACTGCGGCGGCGAACTATGGCGTGTAGTCGCGACGCATCTCGGACTTGCATCCAGCGAAAGGCGTGCGCAAGTGGAGCTGGTGTTGCAGAACTTCGATACCCCCGCGCTGCCCGTGATCCTGCTCGGCGATCTGAACGAATGGTTCGTGTATGGCCGGACATTGCGGCGTCTCGTCACGCACTTTCATCGCGCGAGTGCGTTGCGCACCTTTCCGACGCGCTATCCGCTCTTCGCGCTCGATCGCATCTGGGTGCATCCGGGCGAGCGCCTCATGCGTGTCGACGTGCATCGCACACGGCTGTCGCGCATCGCTTCCGATCACTATCCGCTCATCGCGCATATCGCGCATCGTGCGTTTGCATCGTCCATGCAGCGCTAAAACGCATGACGTGTGCAACGCAAACGCAGCGAAGCACATCGCAAACGATGCCTTCATGACGCACGTGTCAGCGCCGCGCCACGAAAAACCCCTATAAAAACGATACAAAAGCGCAAAAGACTCGCACGAACTCGCTTGGCCTATGTAGAATCCGGCGTGATACGAACGCATCGGTGCGAACGTATTCGAATATCACTGACCAAAAAACAGGTAGGAGAAACATGCCGACTTCCGCTAAAACCGCTGCAAAGAAGGTCCCGGCCAAGAAGGCCACGGCGAAGACCGCCGCCGCACCGGCGAAGAAAGCTGCAGCACCGAAGGTTGCCGCGAAGAAAGTAGCCGCGAAGAAGACCACGGGCGCTCCCTCGCCGATCAAGGATACGTTCACGAAGGCATCGCTCGCGACGCACCTTGCAGACCGCGCCGCCGTCGACCTGAAGGCGGTGAAGGCCGTGCTGGTCGCGCTGGAAGACACCATCCTCGGTTCGATCCACAAGAAGGGCGCTGGCGAATTCACGCTGTCGGGTCTGCTGAAGATCTCCGCGCAAGCCGTGCCGGCTAAGAAGAAGCGCTTCGGCAAGGACCCGTTCACGGGTGAGGAGCGCTGGTTCCCGGCCAAGCCGGCAAGCGTTCGCATCAAGGCGCGCGCGCTGAAGAAGCTGAAGGACGCCGCGGCTTAAGTTTCGTCAGCCGGCGTTGTGGCTTCGGTTTCGTTGGCGAAATCGAAGCGCGATGAAAAAGAGGCCAGCTTCCCTTCATCGGGATGCTGGCCTCTTTTGCTTTCGCGGTTTTGATCAGCCGCGCACGTTGAATGGAGCGAAGATCTCGCCCAACCAATCCGCGAAAACCCGTACGCGCGCGGAGAGCTGACGGTTATGCGGATAGAGCACGGAGACCGGCATCGGTGGAGGGGCAAGGTCTGGGAGCACGACTTGCAGGCGGCCATGGGCGAGCGCATCGTCGATGTGATAGCGCGGCACCTGAACGATGCCGAGCCCCGCGATAGCCGCTTGCGTATAAAGTTCGACGCCCGACACCGACATCGCCGCTCTCAATTCGATGGTCTCGATACGCTCATCGACGGTGAATTCCAGCGGCAGCGCGCGGCCCGTCGCACTCGACACGAAATTCACCGCGCGATGCGACGCGAGCGCTGCGAGATCGTCCGGCACGCCTTCACGCGCGAGATACGCGGGACTCGCGACGGTCACCTGTTCGAGCAGCGCGACGCGCCGGCCGATCATCGACGAATCCTGCAACGTGCCCGCGCGCAAAACGCAGTCGACGCCTTCGCGCACGAGATCGACGAGTCTGTCGTCCTCTCCGATGTGCAGTTCGATCTGCTTATGCCGTTCGAGAAACGCAGGCAGTCCCGGCATGACGAAGTGCCGCGCGAGCGTGCCTTGCAGATTCACACGCAACATGCCCTTCGGCTCCGCATGTCTGAACGAGCCTTCCGCTTCTTCGAGATCCGCGATCAGACGCACGCAACGCCGATAGTGCTCTTCGCCATCATGCGTGAGGCGCACCGTGCGCGTCGTGCGTTCGAGCAGGCGCGCGCCGAGCCGCTCTTCCATGCGCTTCATCAGATTGGTGACGGTGGCACGCGGTATCTGCAAATCGTCGGCGGCCTGCGTGAAGCTGTGCCGCTCCGCGATACGCACGAATACCTGCATTTCCTGGAATCGATCCATGGGCTCGAGATTGTTGAAGCAACTGGAACGATGATACTAAGCCACACGCGATGATCGCGGAAACGGAATGATTCATCATGCTTGCCATCGAACAGCTTACTTTGGGAGCACATCATGAATCAGATCGATTCGAAGCGCGTTGCCATCGTCACGGGTGCGTCGCGCGGCATCGGCGCGCAGATCGCACGGCGTCTCGCACGCGACGGCTTCGCGGTTGCGGTGAACTATGCGGCGAGCGCGAAGGAAGCGGATGCGCTCGTTGCCGAATTGCGCGAAGCAGGCAGCGCATCGATCGCGGTGAAGGCGGATGTTGCCAGACCCGACGACGTGCGCCGTATGTTCGAGACCGTCGAAGCGGAACTCGGCCCGGTCGACGCGCTGATCAACAACGCCGGCGTGCTGACGACCACGCCACTCGCCGACACGAGCGACGCGCTCTACGACAAGACCTTCGGCATCAACGTGCGCGGCACGTTCAACACGCTTCGCGAAGCGGCGGCGCGCATGAACGGCGGCGGGCGTATCGTCAATTTTTCGAGCACGACGCTCGCGCTCAACATGCCGGGCTATGCGATCTACAACGCGACGAAGGCCGCGGTCGAATCGTTCACGCATGTGTTCGCGAAGGAATTGCGCGGGCGCGGCATCACGGTGAACGCGGTCGCGCCGGGGCCGGTGGCGACGTCGCTCTTCCTCGACGGCAAGACCGACGAACAGATCGCCACGTTCTCGAAGATGGCGCCGCTGGAAAGACTCGGTCAGCCGGACGATATCGCGTCGGTCGTCGCGTTTCTCGTCGGGCCGGATGCCGGTTGGGTCAACGGGCAAGTGCTGCGCGCGAACGGCGGCATCGCCTGAAACGTCTAGAACGTCAGGGCGAACTGATCGGCGGCGATGGCGCGCGGCTTCATCGCGCGTTTCGTCTGCTGTGTGGCGACGACTGCACGCGCCGGCGCATCTTGAACGACGAGATGAAACGCCGGCCGCGCATCGCAGGCGATCCACGTGAGTTGTCCGGTTGCAAGACGCTTCGCGATCAGGCTGTACACGTCGGCATCGAAAGGGCGCATTTCCACTGCATCGGCGAGCAGCGGGGCGATGTCGGCGCGCGTCGCGCATGTGCCGACATAACACCATCGATCGATCACGTGCCACGCCTCGCGGCCCGTTTGTTCGTCGCGCTCGGCGACGGCGATCGGCCCTTCATGCGGCCATTTCACGAGGCGTGCGTGCTCGATTGCGGCGAGCGCGCGCGCCGCGTGATCCGCAAGTGCTTCGATTCCCGCACACGATCCGAGGCAGCGTTTCACCTGATAGCCGAAGCAGCCGCGACCGCGCGACAGCGGCGCTTTTTCGAGTCCGAGCGTCGCGTGACAGAGCGTGTGCTCGTCGGCGATATGGCGCATGAATGCAAGTGCCTTCGCCCGCGATGCGAACACGCCGAAGAGATGGTCCTCGCGCGACAGATCGCGCCGGTTCGCCTTCAGGAGCGTCGGCGCGCTCGCGCCCGGCAGCCATTGCCACGCGCACGTGCCCGAGGCGCCCTTGAGCAAGCGGTTGTGCGTCGGCTTCAATGCCTTCACGAGCTTCGCTTCGAGCAGCAGCGCGCCGAGCTCTCCGACCGTCTCCCGGCATTCGATGCGCCTGATGGCCTGTGAAATCGACAAGTCTTTCTGAAGCCTGTGATCGCCCGAAAAATGGGCTGCGACGCGCTGTTTCAGGTTGATGCTCTTGCCGACATAGAGCGGGACGTCGTCGTCGCCGTGAAAGAGGTAGACGCCGGGCGTCGATGGCAGCGCGTCGAGCGCGCCTTCGGGCAGCGCGGCGGGCAAGCTCGCGCGACGGACCAGCGTCTTGATGGCGGCATCGACGAGATCCTGCGGATAGAGCGCGTGAATCTTCTGCCAGAACTGCCACAGGAGATCGGCATCGGCGAGCGCGCGATGGCGTCCTTCCGGCGCGAGATTCAACCGCGCGATGAGCGCATCGAGACCATGCCGCTCGACCGATGGAAACAGCGCGCGCGACAGTCTCACCGTGCACAGCGTATCCGCGCGAAACGCGATGCCCGCGCGCCGGAATTCGTTCTTGAGAAAGCCGTAGTCGAAGCGCGCGTTGTGCGCGACGAAGAGCTTGCCGTGAAGGCGCTCGGCGAGCGCGGGCGCGAGCGATTCGAAGCTCGGCTGGCCGCGCAGCATTGAATCCTCGATGCCGGTCAGGCGCGAGATGAACGGCGGCACCGGCACGCCCGGATCGACCAGCACGCTCCAGCGCTCGATGCCGGCCGTGCTCGCTTCGACAACGCCGATTTCGGTGATGCGATCCTCGTTTGCGTTCGAGCCCGTGGTTTCCAGATCGACGAACACGATCGGGCGCGCGAGTCGCGCGAGCAGGGCGTCGGCGAGGGAATCGGGTTCGTCTTCGAGCGCGTCGGACATGGATGAAACGTTGAGCATGAGTCGGGAGTCTAGCGCAAACGAGTCCGCAGCATCGCGGCGCGCGAAAAAAGCTGCACGCGCCCGGTGCTTTCGTTCGATACTTCGAAAAAGCCGCTGAAAAAACCGCGAAGGACGCAATGATGCAGATCTACGATGAAATGCGTCAGGACGACTCCGTGCGCCGTCACTACGCACGGTTTTCGCGCTGGCTCGCGATGCAGAGCCCTGAGACGATCGCGCGCAAGCGCGCGGAGGCGGACGTGCTGTTCCGGCGCGTCGGCATCACGTTCGCGGTGAACGGCGATCTGTCCGGCACCGAGCGGCTCATTCCCTTCGACATGATTCCGCGCATTATTCCCGGCGACGAATGGCGCGTGCTCGAAGCCGGCTTGCGGCAGCGCGTGCAGGCGCTCAATTTCTTTCTGCACGACATCTATCACAACGGCGATATCGTGCTCGCCGGGCGCATTCCCGCAGAGCAGGTCTATACGAACGCGCAATACCGGCCGGAGATGCAGGGCGTGGACGTGCCGCTCGACGTCTACGCGCATATCGCGGGCGTCGATGTCGTGCGCGCCGGCGCGGCGGGCGAGTTCTACGTGCTCGAAGACAATCTGCGCGTGCCCTCGGGTGTGTCGTACATGCTCGAAAACCGCAAGATGATGATGCGGCTCTTTCCCGAGCTCTTCGTGCAGAATCGCGTCGCGCCGGTCGCGCATTACCCCGACTTGCTGCTCGAGACGCTGCGTTCTATCGCGCCCGAAGGCGTCGACGATCCAACCGTCGTCGTGCTGACGCCCGGCATGTACAACTCGGCCTATTTCGAGCACACGTTCCTCGCGCAGCAAATGGGCGTGGAACTGGTCGAAGGCAAGGATCTCTTCGTTGACGACAACTACGTCTTCATGCGCACGACGCACGGGCCGCGCCGCGTCGACGTGATCTATCGCCGCGTGGACGACGACTTTCTCGATCCGCTCGCCTTCCGCGCGGATTCGGCGCTCGGGATTCCGGGCTTGCTGACGTCGTATCGCGCGGGCCGCGTGACGCTCGCGAACGCGATGGGCACCGGCATCGCCGACGACAAATCGATCTATCCGTTCGTGCCCGACATGATCGAGTTCTATCTCGGCGAGAAACCGATTCTCAACAACGTGCCGACGTATCAATGCCGCAAGGCGGACGATCTCGCCTATACGCTCGCGCATCTGCCGGAGCTCGTCGTCAAGGAAGTGCACGGCGCGGGCGGCTACGGCATGCTCGTCGGGCCGGCATCGACGAACGATGAGATCGAAGCGTTCCGCGCGCTGCTTCTCGCGCGCCCCGAAGGCTATATCGCCCAGCCGACGCTCGCGCTCTCCGCATGTCCGACGTTCGTGGACGCGGGCATTGCGCCGCGTCATATCGACTTGCGGCCGTTCGTGCTTTCCGGCCGCGAGGTGTCGATGTGCGCAGGCGGCCTCACGCGCGTCGCGCTGCGGGAAGGCTCGCTCGTCGTCAATTCGTCGCAAGGCGGCGGGACGAAGGACACGTGGATGGTCGATTGACTAACTCACTGCACATCACCACATGCTGAGCCGCACTGCCGATCACCTGTTCTGGATGGCGCGCTACATGGAACGCGCGGAGAACACCGCGCGCATGCTCGACATCGACATGGAAGGCGCGCTCCTGCCGCAAACGCCCGAGCAGGCGGCGCGCGGGCAACGCTCGGTGCTGAAGATTTCCGAGCTGGAGGAGATGTTCGACGAGCGTCATCCGGGATCGCGCTCGCGCGAGGACATGCTGCATTTCATGGTCGCCGATGCGCGCAATCCGTCGAGCATCCTGTCCTGCCTGCAGGCGACGCGCGAGAACGCGCGCGCGGTGCGTGGCACGCTCACGACGGAAGGCTGGGAAACGATCAACTTCACCTGGCTCGAATTCAATCAGCGGCTCGCGAACATGGAGCTCGAAACGGGCCCGGATGCCCTGTTCGAATGGGTCAAGTACCGCTCCAATCTGTGCCGCGGCGTGATGCAGGGCACCGCGCTGCGCGACGACGCGTTCTTCTTCATGCAGCTCGGCACCTATCTCGAGCGCGCGGACAACACCGCGCGGATTCTCGACGTGCGCTTCGCCGATGCGACGCCCAACTCGCGCGAGGCGGCGCGCCAGCTCGAAGACTTCTATTACTGGACGTCGATTCTCAGTTCCGTGTCGGCGCTCGAGATCTATCGCAAGGTGTATCGCGATGTCGTGACGCCGACGCGCGTCGTCGAACTTCTGATTCTCAACGAGCAGATGCCGCGCTCGCTGCTCGCATCGCTCGACGGCGTCTGCGAGACGCTCGCGAAGCTGCGCACGGATGCGTCGAAGGAATGCGAGCGCTTCGCGGGCAAGCTGCGCGCGGACGTGCTGTACTCCGACATCCGGCTGATTCTGGAGACGGGCGTGCACGCGTGGCTCACGCAGTTTCTGAAGCGCGTCGATGAACTCGGCCTGCGCGTGATGCACACCTTCCTCATGTTGCCCATTGCGTGAATCATGCTGCTGACCATACGCCACGACATCCGCTACCGCTACGCCACGCCGGTCACGTATTCGATCCAGCAGTTTCGTGTGACGCCGGCAAGCGGCGCGTCGCAGCTCGTGCGGCACTGGCGTGTCGCAGCGCCGGGCAAGCTCGATGCGGCGCGCGATGCGTATGGCAACGCGTTGCACACGCTCGTGCTGACGAAGCCGCACGGTGAGATCCATGTGAGCGTGGCGGGCGAAGTCGTGACGCAAGCGTTGCCCGATGGCCGCCTGTTCGACGAAGCCGGACCGATTCCGCTCGAGCATTTCACCTGCGCGACGCCGCTGACGATGCCCGATGCCGCGATCCGCGCGCTCGCGCATCGCGTGCCGTCGCTCGATACGCCGGCGTCGCTCATCGCGCTGGCGGAGCGCATCGGCGAGAGCGTGCAGTATCGCAACGAGCCGGCGTATGCCGCGGGCACGGCCGCGCAGGCGCTCGCGAGCGGCTTCGGCGATGCCCGCGATTTCGCGCATCTGCTGCTCGCGTGCTGCCGGGCGCGAGGCGTGCCCGCCCGCTGCGTGAGCGGCTATTTCGACGCGGGCGCGACCGAGGCCGTGGCCGCGCACGCATGGACCGATGTCTGGGCGGAGCACGGCTGGGTCTCGGTGGACGCGACGCAGGCCGCATTCGCGGGCGAGCGTCATTGCCGTCTCGCGGTGGCCCGGGACTACGAGGCCGCGGCGCCGGTGCGCGGCTCGCGCGTGGGCGGCAAGGAGGAGACGCTCTCGGTGCACATCGGGATCGATGCGCACCGGGATCAGTGAACGGGCGGATGCGACGCGCGGTCGCGCTCAGTACAATGAGGGTTTGCTCGTTTTTCAGGATCGATCGACATGACTTATTGCGTGGGCATGTGCGTGGACGAGGGACTCGTGTTCCTGTCCGACACGCGCACCAACGCCGGCGTGGACCACGTAAGCGCCGCGCGCAAGATGGTTGTTTTCGAACAGCCGGGAGAGCGCGTGATCGTCCTGCTCGCGGCCGGCAATCTTGCGCTGACACAGGCGGTGACGCATCTGCTCGCGGAGCCGTCCGATCCCGCCGCGCCTACGCTCTACAGCGTCCCGACGATGGCGGAAGCGGCGCGCATCGTCGGCGATGCGGTGCGGGAGGTGCATCGGCGCGATGCGCTGTCGCTCGCGGAATTCAGCGTCGACTTCAATTGCAGCTTCATTCTCGGCGGACAGATTTGCGGCCAGCCGCCGCGTCTTTTCATGATTTATGCGGCGGGCAATTTCATCGAATCGACGCGCGTGTCGCCGTATTTTCAGATCGGCGAATCGAAGTACGGCAAGCCGATCATCGACCGCGTCATCACGCCCACATCGCCGCTCGACGAAGCCGCGAAATGCGCGCTCATTTCGATGGATTCGACATTGCGCTCGAATCTTTCGGTCGGTCTGCCGCTCGACCTGCTGGTCTATGAAAAGGACTCGCTGCGCGTCACGCGCTTCGCCACGCTCGACAACAACAGCGCCTACTACCAGATGATCAACAAGACGTGGGGCGAGCGTCTGAGGCAGCTCTTCGGCGAGATTCCGAACCCTTCCTGGACCGAACTCGACAACGTGCCGCTGCGCCCGCGCGAAACGCGCAGCACGGTGCCGCGGCTCGTCATCGGGGACCTGCCTTGCCCGGGCGCGCCCGCGCAGACGCTCGCGGAAGACGTCGAAAAGGGCAACGCGCCGCAACTCTGACGTCACATTCGCGAGCACATAAAAAAACAGCCATCGGAAAACCGATGGCTGTTCGAGGGTACTGCGATCCTCCGACGCGGCACTTGCGTGCCGCGCCAGTCGGTTGTTCTTAGAACTTGTGGCGCAGACCGATGAGCACCAGTTCCTGGTGGTTGCGGCCGCTGGCAAAACCGAAGTCGCTGATCGAAGCTTGCGCGTCTTGCGTCGTGCCGTCAGCGTTGCGCTGCGTGCCGCTCGCGTGCTGATAGGCGCCGACAGCGTACACGTCGGTGCGCTTCGACAGCGAGTAGTCGGCACCCAGGCTGACCTGGTGGTAGTTCGCCGAGGTGTCGCCGCTGGCGTGCGTGTACGTGTAGCCCAGGCCGAGCAGCGTAGCCGGCGTCAGCTGGAAGTTCACGTAGCCGTTGGCCACGTTGAACTTCTCTTGTTCCGTGAACGCCGAGTTGCCGTCGTTCTTGTACTGCGCGAAGCTGTACGAAGCACCGACCGTGAACGCACCGAACACGTACTGGCCAGCACCGCGCGCGATTCCGACCGCGTGGGCCGTATCGTAGCCGGCGTTGATCACCGTGTTGAACAGCGAATCCGACGACGGGCTGTTCCAGCCGGTCGCGCGGTTTGCGCTCGGGTTGTTCACGTACAGGTAGCTGGCCGCGATCGAGAACGGACCGTTGCCGTACGTCGCTGCGCCGCCCCAGGTCTGGCCCTGGCCGGTCGTGCCAGCCAGATTGCTGAAGCCGTAGATGCCTTCGAACTGGAAGCCACCGAACACCGGCGACACGTACTTGACGGCGTTGCTCACGCGCAGGCTGTTGTCGTAGTTGTCGACGTCGCCCGGCGTAGCGAACGCTGCGCCCCAGTAGTTGTCGCCCGTGAGGCCCTGAACCATGTCGACGGACGGATCATACTGACGACCCAACGTGACCGTACCCCACTGGTTGCCGCTCAAACCGACGAACGCTTGACGGCCGAACAGGCGACCGCCCTGGTTCGACTGGCCCGTGCCCGGATCGAAGCCGCTTTCCAACTGGAAGATCGCCTTCAGGCCGCCGCCGAGGTCTTCCTGACCCTTCAAGCCCCAACGCGGGCCGGACAGCGTGCCGTTGACCATGCCGAAGAGATGGTCGCCATCAGTGTTGGCATGGCTCACATACGCGAGACCGGTATCGATCACGCCATAGAGGGTGACGCTGCTTTGTGCTTGTGCCGCGCCTGCTGCGCCGAGAAGCGCCAGCGAGAGGGACGTCAGTGCGATTCGTTTCATCGAATTCTCCACGCGAATGATTAATCGTTGTTGCCGGCGCAGAGAATAACGCAACGTTTCGTAACTTAAGAAACGAAAAAATATTGACTGTCTCGAAAAACACACAGTCTGGTCGGATGCCCGCCTGTAAAGGGTCTGCGGGGATCTCAAAGCGAATTTCGGGAGACAGGCGGGCCTCGGAAAAGTTCCGCGCCGAATCGCACGTTCGAATCTGTGATTTTTAGCGTCGATATTCGATTACGCGCGTTTCAAATAACAAAGCGCTTTTTCGACACGCGATTTTTCGGATTCGATGGACAGCGGTGCTGCGCCGTCAGAGGATCAGTTTCGAACGTCTGCGTCGTCCGCCGGCGCAGCGTCGCGCCGCGACAACAGCGCGAGCGCCATGCCCGCGCCGGCTGCAACGAGCACCGCGCGCCACGGATGCCGCCGCACCGCCGCGTTGGCATGCGACGCCTTGCGGCCCGCCCCGACCATCGCGTGTGCGGTGACGCGCGTGGCGGTCGATTCCGCCCGCGCGAGCTTGCGCGACAACTCCAGCGCCCGCGTCACGGCGGATACCTTCTTGCGCGCCTGTCCCGTCAGTTGCTGCGCGTGCTGGGCGCGCGCACCGATCGCGCGACGCGCGCCTGCTGTGACCGGCGCGTCCGCGCGAGCGCTCGCTGGCGTAACCGGCGCAACCGTCGACGCGCTGGCGGTCACCGGCCCCGCGGTGCGCGTCGAGGCGGCGAGCATCGAGCCGATCTTCGCGCGGCTTCCGGGCGGCACGCGGCCGTTGTTCTGTTGTCCCCACGCGCCGCGCGGATCGTGCAGACGCGCGCGCGCCGCCGAAAACTCCGCGCCGAGCAAGAGCACGGCGGCGGAGAAGTACAGCCACATCAGGAGCACCGCGAGCGATCCGGCCGCGCCGAACGCGCTCGCCGTACCCGCGTGCGTGAGATACAGCGCGAAGAGTTTCTTGCCCGCCGAAAACAGCAGCGCGGCGACGAGCCCGCCCACGAGCGCATCACGCCACTCCACCGGCGCGTCGGGCAAAAACTTCAGCAACGCGCCGAACGCGACCGTGAGAATCGCGAGGCCGACGGCGAGCTGCACGACATCGCCGATGATCACGAACGGCGAATTCGCCCACAGCCACATGCCGACGGCCTGAATCGCGGTGTCGAGCACGAGCGAGACGATCAGCAGGAACGCGACGCCGAGCACGAGCCCGAACGATACGAGCCGCACGCGCACCATCGCAATGACGCTGGAGCGCTGCTCGCCGCTCATCGGCCAGACGATGTTGAGCGCCGTATTAAGCGATGAAAACGTCGCCGACGCGCCGACCGCCAGCAGCACGAACGAAATGATCGCGGCGATGCCCGTTCCGCCGCTGCGATGCGCATTCTCGACGATGCTCTGCACGCCGGCGGCCGCCTGATCGCCGAGGAGTCCGTTCACCTGATGAAAGAGCTGCCCGCGCGCGGCTTCGGGCCCGAACACCCAGCCGGCGACGGCGATGACCATGACGAGCGTCGGCGCGAGCGAGAACGCCGAGTAGAAAGCGATGCTCGCGGCCATCGCGGCGCAGCGGTTTTCCGAGAACTGCTTGAGCGCGCCGAGGACCCAGGAAGCGTCTTTTTTCACGGCCGCTTCGATCTTCTGCGTGGAGACGGAACTCATGACGACCTCTCGAATCGGTGATGGAGCGCGGATGCCCGGCGATGTCCATCCCGTCGAGCACGTTCCATTCCAGCGCATGCCGACGCAGGCGCGTGACTTGCTGAAGGAGCGCGGTTTGCGCGGCAAATGGGCGCATTGGTGCAAACACCGTGTCAACCTGTCTGCGCGATGTAATCGTGCACCATATACTTGTGAAACCACTTTACGACGCGCCGAGGGCAATCATGCTCCAGATGTCACGGCGACAGTTCCTGAAGGTCTCCGCGAGCACGCTGGCCGGTTCGAGCCTGGTGGCAATGGGCTTTTCTCCGGCACCCGCGCTCGCCGAAGTCCGGCAATACAAACTGTCGCGCACCACGGAAACGCGCAATACCTGCCCGTACTGTTCAGTCGGGTGCGGCATTCTTATGTACGGCCTGGGCGACAACGCCAAGAACGCCAAGCCGAGCATCATCCATATCGAAGGCGATCCGGATCATCCCGTCAATCGCGGCACGCTCTGCCCGAAAGGCGCCTCGCTCATCGACTTCATTCATAGCCCGAGCCGGCTGCTGTATCCCGAGCATCGCGCGCCCGGGTCGAACGAGTGGAAGCGCATCTCGTGGGACGAGGCGCTCGACCGCATCGCCGTGCTTCTCAAGGAAGATCGCGACGCGAATTTCGTCGAGACGACGCCCGACGGCAAGAAGGTCAACCGGTGGCTGACTTCGGGCTTTCTCGCGGCGTCGGCGGCGAGCAACGAGGTCGGCTATCTGACGCACAAGACCGTGCGCAGTTGGGGGATGCTCGCATTCGATAATCAGGCGCGTGTCTGACATGGCCCGACGGTGGCAGGTCTTGCCCCGACGTTTGGCCGTGGAGCGATGACGAACCATTGGGTCGACATCAAGAACACGGACCTGATTCTCGTGATGGGCGGCAATGCGGCCGAGGCGCACCCGTGCGGCTTCAAGTGGGTGACCGAGGCAAAGGCGCATCGTCGTGCGCGGCTCATCGTGGTGGATCCGCGCTTCACGCGCACGGCATCGGTCGCGGATTTCTACGCGCCGATTCGCACCGGCACGGACATCGCGTTCCTGGGCGGCGTCATCAACTATCTGCTCACGAACGACAAGATCCAGCACGAGTACGTGAAGAACTACACGGACATGTCGTTCATCGTGCGCGAGGACTTCGCGTTCAAGGACGGCGTGTTCTCGGGCTACGACGCCGAACATCGCAAGTACGACAAGTCGAGCTGGGACTACGAGCGCGGCGAGGACGGTTACGTCAAGACCGATCCGACGTTGCAGCATCCGCGCTGCGTCTACAACCTGCTCAAGCAGCACTACGCCGCCTACACGCCGGAGATGGTGACGAAAGTCTGCGGCACTCCGACCGACAAGTTCCTCAAGGTCTGCGAGATGCTCGCGACGACCGCCGCGCCCAATCGCGCGGGCACGATCCTCTATGCGCTCGGCTGGACGCATCACTCGGTCGGCGCGCAGATGATCCGAACGGGCGCGATGGTGCAGCTTCTGCTCGGCAATATCGGCATTGCGGGCGGCGGCATGAATGCGCTGCGCGGGCATTCGAACATTCAGGGCCTGACGGACCTCGGCCTGATGTCGAACCTGCTGCCCGGCTACATGACCTTGCCGATGGAAGGCGAACAGGAGTACGAGGAGTACATCAAGAAACGCGCGGCGCAGCCACTGCGGCCGAACCAGTTGAGCTACTGGAAGAACTACCGCGCGTTCCACGTGAGCTTCATGAAGTCGTGGTGGGGCGACAACGCGACGGCCGACAACAACTTCGGGTTCGACTACCTGCCGAAGCTCGACAAGTCCTACGACATGCTGCAGGTCTTCGAACTGATGGCCGCGGGCAAGATGAACGGCTATATCTGCCAGGGCTTCAATCCGCTCGCGGCCGCGCCGAACAAGGCGAAGATCGGCCTTGGCCTGTCGAAGCTGAAGTGGCTCGTCATCATGGATCCGCTCGCGACGGAAACGTCGGAGTTCTGGAAGAACCACGGTGAATTCAACGATGTCGATGCATCGAAGATCCAGACAGAAGTTTTCCGTCTGCCGACAAGCTGCTTCGCGGAAGAGCGCGGCTCGCTCGTGAGCTCGTCGCGCGTGCTGCAATGGCACTGGCAGGGCACGACGCCGCCGGGCGAGGCGAGGAGCGATCTCGAGATCATGTCGGGTCTGTGGCTGCGCATGCGAAAGGCCTATCAGGAAAAGGGCGGCAAGTATCCCGACCCGATCCTGAAGATGACCTGGCCGTATGCGGACCCGGAGAGCCCGACGCCCGAAGAGATCGCGATGGAGTTCAACGGCCGCGCGCTTGCCGACGTCACCGATCCCGCCGATCAGACGAAAGTGCTCGCAAAACGCGGCGAGCAGCTCGCGAGCTTTGCGCAACTGCGCGACGACGGCTCGACCGCGAGCGGCTGCTGGATCTTCTGCGGCTCATGGACGCAGGCGGGCAACCAGATGGGCCGGCGCGACAACTCCGACCCGACCGGCATCGGCCAGACGCTCGGCTGGGCGTGGGCGTGGCCGGCGAACCGGCGCGTGCTGTACAACCGCGCATCGTGCGATGTGAACGGCAAGCCGTTCGATCCGTCGAGAAAGCTCGTCGCGTGGAACGGGCGCGCATGGACGGGCTCGGACATCCCCGACTTCAAGGTCGACGAGCCGCCGGACAAGGGCATGAGCCCCTTCATCATGAATCCGGAAGGCGTCGCGCGTTTCTTCGCGCGCGACGGCATGAACGAAGGGCCGTTCCCCGCGCATTACGAGCCGTTCGAGACGCCGCTCGGCTACAACCCGTTCTTCCCGGACAACAAGGCGGTGACGAGCAATCCGGCCGCGCGCGTATTCGCGGACGATCGCGCCGCGTTCGGCACGGCAGACAAGTTCCCGAACACGGCGACCACGTACCGGCTCACCGAGCACTTCCACTACTGGACCAAGCACGCGCGCCTGAACGCGATCGTGCAGCCGCAGCAGTTCGTGGAGATCGGCGAGGAGCATGCAAAGGAAGTGGGCGTCGTCGCGGGGGATCGCGTGAAGGTGTCGAGCAATCGCGGGCATATCGTCGCGGTGGCGCTCGTTACGAAACGCATCAAGCCACTGACCGTGGAGGGCAAGAAAGTGCACACCGTGGGCCTGCCGCTGCACTGGGGCTTCAAGGGCCTCACGCAGCCGGGCTATCTCGTCAACACACTCACGCCTTCGGTAGGCGACGGGAACTCGCAGACGCCCGAGTTCAAGTCGTTTCTCGTGAAGGTCGAGAAGGCATAAGGGGGACGAGATGGCTCTGCAATCGCTCGATATCAAACGTCTCTCGGCGACGACCACGCCGCAGACGCAGGTGCGCGAGCCGGTCACGGGGACGGTGGCGAAGCTCATCGACGTGTCGAAGTGCATCGGCTGCAAGGCGTGTCAGACGGCGTGCATGGAGTGGAACGATCTGCGCGACGACATCGGTCACACGACCGGCATCTACGACAACCCGCGCGACCTCACGGAGCATTCGTGGACCGTGATGCGCTTCACCGAATACGAGAATCCGAAGGGCGACCTCGAGTGGCTGATCCGCAAGGACGGCTGCATGCATTGCGAGGATCCAGGGTGTCTGAAGGCGTGTCCGTCGCCGGGCGCGATCGTGCAGTACACGAACGGCATCGTGGATTTTCACGAGGAGAACTGCATCGGTTGCGGCTATTGCATCACCGGATGTCCCTTCAACATTCCGCGGCTCTCCAAGGAAGATCATCGCGTGTACAAATGCACGCTCTGCTCGGACCGCGTCGCGGTCGGGCAGGAGCCCGCGTGCGTAAAGACGTGCCCGACCGGCGCGATCATGTTCGGCACCAAGGCGGACATGCAGGTGCAGGCGGCCGATCGCGTGGAGGACCTGAAAGAGCGGGGCTTTGCGAATGCCGGTTTGTACGATCCGCCGGGCGTGGGCGGCACGCACGTCATGTACGTGCTGCACCACGCGGATCAGCCGGAGTTGTATCACGGCCTTGCGAAGGATCCGCACATCAGCCCGCTCGTGTCGATCTGGAAGGGCGTGACCAAGCCGCTCGCGATGGCGGGCATCGCGCTCGCGGCGCTCGCGGGGTTCTTCCATTACACGCGCATCGGCCCGAACGAAGTCAGCGAGGAAGACGAAGTGGAAGCGCACCGCGAGGCGGAAGAGGTGCGGCGTCGCCGGGAAGGCGGACAGGAGCGTGAAGATGAAACACGATAGCGAACTGCGTGACGTGAAGGGCCATCGTCTGATCGTGCGCTACACGCCGAACGAACGCACCAATCACTGGATCACCGCGATCACCTTCGTGCTGCTCGCGCTTTCCGGGCTCGCAATGTTCCATCCGTCGATGTCATGGCTCTACGCGATTTTCGGCGGCGGGCAGTGGACGCGCATTCTGCATCCGTTCGTCGGCTGCGTGATGTTCATCTCGTTTCTGATCCTCGCGCTGCGCTTCTGGCATCACAATTATCTGGACCGCAACGATGTCCAGTGGATGAAGCAGATGAACGACGTGCTCACCAATCGCGAGGATCGCTTGCCGGAGATCGGCAAGTACAACGCGGGGCAGAAGCTGCTGTTCTTCGTGATGGTCGCGAGTCTCGTGCTGCTGCTCTTGAGCGGGATCGTGATATGGCGCGCGTACTTTGCGTTTTATTTCCCGATCACGGTCATTCGCATCGCGTCGGTGGTGCATGCGGCGACGGCGTTCGTGCTGATCGTGTCGATCATCGTTCATATCTACGCCGCGCTGTGGGTGAAGGGATCGATCGGCGCGATGACGCGCGGCACGGTCACGTATGGATGGGCGCGCAAGCATCATCCGCGCTGGTTCAGGGAGATTATCGGGAAGTAAAGGGCTGTCGCGACGGCGGGCCAGTGTGCGCGGGGCGCGGTCCATTTCTTGTCCAATTAGCTGATATCCTTGATCGACCGCTCATCCCCGCGAGGAAACCTTCCGTGGTTCAACGCATAGTCGAAGCCGCGAGAATCGAATCGCTCGATCCCTCGGCGATTCCGCGCTTGCGCATGCCGGAGCGCGCCACGATATTCGCCGCGCGCGCCGCGCGCCTTGTGCAACTCGCCGACGCGAGCAATCCCATCGCCGGTTATCTGCGCCTGATGGCCGCGCTCGCCGATGCCCAGCAGCGCGTGCTCGCCGGATTCAACGCGCCGATGCCCTCGCGCGCATCGATCGAACTGAACCAGCGTCATTCGATGCCCATCGTCCCCGCGCTCACGGACGCACGCGATCCCGCGTGGCGAGACGTGCTCTTCATGCTGCTCGACGGCATCGAGGCCGCGGGCGCGCTGACGCCCGCGCTCACGCAACTCGTCGGCCGCCTGCGCGCGACGGACGCCGCCGCGCTCGACAGCCAGGCCGATGCCGTCCTCGCGCTGCGCTTCGCCGAGATCGATCCGGCCGCGGCGCCGTTCATCGCGGCCGCGCTGCAAGTCGTGTGGACCGATCTCGCGAGCCGCATCGACACGAAGGACGTGCCCTATCTCGACACGCCCGGGGTATGCCCGGTCTGCGGTTCGGTGCCGGTGGCGAGCATCGTGCGTGTGGGCGGCGCGTATGACGGCTATCGCTACGCGCAATGCGGCCTCTGCGCGACGGAGCTTCACGTGGTCCGCGCCAAGTGCACGAACTGCGATTCGACCAAAGGCATCGCCTATCACGTGATGGGCACCGGCGACGAACCCGAAAGCGAGAAGTCCGCGCGGGCGAAGAGCGCGCCGCTCAAGGCGGAGTCGTGCGATGAATGCGGCACGTACCGCAAGATCGGCTATCAGGACAAGGCCTATGATTTCGAGCCCTACGCCGACGATCTCGCGAGCCTCACCCTAGACCTGTTGATGGGCGAGGCCGGCTATCGGCGCGCGGCGCCCCATCCGTGGCTGTGGCCCGAACATTCGGAAGACGATCGATGAGCGACGTCAAAGGCGGCGAGGGCGGCGAACTGCGCGCGTTGATGGCCCGCGTGCCATCGGTGGAGCGCGTGCTGGCATCGGCAGAATTCGAGGCGGTGATCGCCGGATACGGGCGCACGCAGACGCTCGCCGTGTTGCGCGAGACGCTCGACGCATGGCGCGCCGATGCGCAGGCAGGCCGCGCATCCGTCGACGCCTTGAGCGATGCGCAACTCGCGCGCACCGTCGATGCGAGGCTCGCAAAGCGCGCGCGCAGCAGCGTGCGCAGCGTCTTCAATCTCACGGGCACGGTGCTGCATACCAACCTCGGCCGCGCGCTCCTGCCCGACGAAGCGGTGCGCGCGGTGGCCGAGATGCTCACGCGGCCCGCCAACCTCGAATTCGATCTGGACACGGGCGCGCGCGGCGATCGCGACGATCTCATCAACGGCCTGATCTGCGAACTGACGGGCGCGCAAGCCGCGACTGTCGTGAACAACAACGCGGCGGCCGTATTGCTCACGCTGTCCGCGCTCGCATCGCGAAAGGAAGTGATCGTGTCGCGCGGCGAGCTCGTCGAGATCGGCGGCGCGTTTCGCATTCCCGACATCATGAGCCGCGCGGGCGCGAAGCTGCGCGAAGTCGGCACGACGAATCGCACGCATCTGAAAGACTACGACGAAGCGATCAACGCGAAGACCGCGCTCCTGATGAAGGTGCATTGCAGCAACTACGCGGTGAGCGGCTTCACGAAGGAAGTGACCCTCGCGGAACTCGCGCCGCTCGCGAAGGCGCGCGGGCTGCCCGTCGCGATGGATCTCGGCAGCGGCACGCTCGTCGATCTCGCGCAGTGGGGCTTGCCGCGCGAAGCGACGGTGCGCGAGACCGTCGCGGCAGGCGCGGATCTCGTCACCTTCAGCGGCGACAAGCTGCTGGGCGGGCCGCAGGCGGGGCTGATCGTCGGGCGGCGCGACCTGATCGCGAAGATCAAGAAACATCCGCTGAAGCGCGCATTGCGCGTCGGCAAGCTGACGCTCGCCGCGCTCGAAGCGGTGTTGCGCCTGTATCGCGCGCCCGAAACGCTCGCCGAACGTCTCACGACATTGCGCCTTCTCACACGTCCCGCCGATGTCATGCGCCTCGCGGCCGAGCGCATCGAGCCTGCGCTGCAAGGCTTCGTCGGCGACGAATTCACGGTTGGCGCCGAACCGATGTTCAGCCAGATCGGCAGCGGCGCGTTGCCTGTCGATGTCCTGCCGAGCTACGGGCTCGGCGTGCGGCTCGCGAGCGGCAAGCGGCCGGGCGGTGCGCTCAACCGCGTCGAGAAGCGGCTGCGCGACTTGCCGCGGCCGGTGCTCGGGCGCATCGCGGACGGCGCATTGCGGCTCGATCTGCGCTGTCTCGAAGAGGCCGACGAAGCCGCGTTCGTCGCCCAACTGGAAGCACGCGAATGATCGTCGGCACGGCGGGGCATATCGATCACGGCAAGACGACGCTCGTGCGGGCGCTGTCGGGCGTGGACACCGATCGCCTGAAGGAAGAGAAAGCGCGCGGCATCTCGATCGAACTGGGTTACGCATATGTGCCGTTGAACGACGGCGGCGTGCTCGGCTTCATCGACGTGCCCGGACACGAGAAGCTCGTGCATACGATGGCGGCGGGCGCGTGCGGCATCGACTTCGCCTTGCTCGTGATCGCCGCCGACGATGGCGTGATGCCGCAAACGCGCGAGCATCTCGCGATACTCGAGCTGCTCGGCGTGACGCGGGGCGCGGTCGCGGTGACCAAGTGCGATCGCGCGGAGGCATCGCGCGTGCGCGACGTGCACGCGCAAATCGAAGCGCTGCTCGCGGACGGCCCGTTGCGCGCTGCGCCCTTGTTCGACACCGATGCGACGAAGGCCGACGACGAAGGCGTCGCCGCACTGAGCGCTTATCTTCGCGATGCCGCCGCGCACTGGCGCACGCGCCGCGACGACGGCTTTTTCCGGCTCGCGGTCGATCGCGTGTTCACGTTGACAGGGCAGGGCACGATCGCGACGGGCACGGTCTTCGCGGGCCGCGTGAACATCGGCGACACGATGGCGCTCGCGCCGCGGGAAGCGTCCGGTGCACCTGTGCGCGTGCGCAGCATTCACGCGCAGAATCGCGCGGCGCAGACGGGGCGGGCGGGCGAGCGCTGCGCGCTCAATCTCGCGGGCATCGACAAGGATGCGCTCGCGCGCGGCGACTGGATCGTCGATACGCGGCTCGCGCGTGCGTCCGAGCGGCTCGATGTCGAGCTGACCTTGCTCGATGACGCGCAGCTCACGCTCACGCATTGGGCGCCCTTGCATGTGCATCTGGGCACGACGCATCGCGTCGCGCATGTCGCGCTGCTCGAAGCCGACACGCTTGCATCGGGGCACACCGCGCGCGTGCAGCTCGTCTTCGATCAGCCCGTTTGCGCGCTGCCCGGCGACCGCTTCATCGTGCGCAATGCGCAGGCGAACCGGACGGTGGGCGGCGGACGCGTGCTCGATCCGTTCGCGCCCGCGCGCAAGCGCCGCACGCCGCAACGCCGCGCGTGGCTCGATGCGCTCGTCGCGATGCTCGACACGGGCCGCGTCGATGCGCTCTTCGAGCAGGCGCCGTATGGCTTGCCGCGTTCGCTGATCGAGCACCTCCGCGGACGATCGATGACGCCGGAAGGCCTGCGCGCCGTTTCCACGCATGACGACACGCTTTATATTGCATCGCGTCATTGGGACGCCATGAAGACGCGCCTTCTCGACGCGCTCGCCGCATTCCACGAACGCTTCTCCGACGAACAGGGCCCCGACGCCGCGCGCCTGCGCCGCATGGCCGCGCCGCTTGCGCCTGATGCGCTGTGGCGCGCGCTCGTCGACGATGCCGTGGCGAGCGCAACGATTGCGAGGAGCGGGCCGTGGCTGCATCTGCCGGCGCATGCGGTGACGCTCGACGAAAGGGAAGAAGCACTGGCGCGCGCGGTGCTGGCATCGCTCGAAGAGGGGCGTTTCGAACCGCCCTGGGTGCGCGATCTCGCCCGCGCGCACGGCATCGGCGAGGACGAGATGCGCAGGCTCCTCAAAAAACTCGCACGCCGCGGCGACGTGTATCAGGTCGTGCGCGATCTGTTCTACTGCCGCGCGTCGATCGGCGCACTGGCGCAACTCGTCGCGCAGCAGGCCGAGGCGCAGGGCGGCGCGCTCGGCGCGGCCGCCTTCCGCGACGCGAGTGCGCTCGGCCGAAAACGCGCGATACAGATTTTGGAGTTCTTCGACCGCGTTGGGTACACTCGATTCCACCGCGATCTTCACCTGTTGCGCAGCGATAGCCGCTGGCACGAGTCCGTCTGACGATTGCGCACCGCTGCGCTTTCGCCTGTCGATCACGATGGAGCATTCCTACTTCAAGCTGTTGCACCTCTTGTCGGGCCACCCCGAGTGGGCGCTCGCCGTGGTGCTGCTCGCGTCGTTTCTCGAATCGGTCGCGTTCATCGGCACCTTCGTGCCGGGCAGCACCGCGATGTTCATCGCCGGTGCGCTCGTCGGCGCAGGCGCGCTGAATCTCGGCTGGGTATTCGTCTGCGCGATCGCGGGCGCCATCGCAGGGGACGCCGCGAGCTTCTGGTTCGGCCAGCGCTATGCGGACAAGATCGCGCAGATGTGGCCGTTTCGCGCGCATCCGGGCGCGCTCGCCGCGGGCAGGAAGTATTTCGATGCCCACGGCGCGAAGAGCGTCGTGCTCGCGCGCTTCGTCGCGCCGATGCGCGCCGTCGTGCCCGTCGTCGCGGGCGTGGCGGGGATGACGCCTGCGCGTTTTCTCGCCGTCAACATCCTGAGTGCGCTCGTCTGGGCGCCGACGCATATCCTGCCGGGCGTCGTATTCGGCGCGTCGATCGAGCTGGCGGGCGCGGTGTCGATCAGGCTCGTCGTGATCCTGATCATCGTCACCGCGCTTGGATGGATCGTGTTCAATCTCTCGCGCCTCATCGTGTCGCACGCGATGCGCTGGACCATCGCGTCCCGCGAGAAACTGCTCGCATGGGCGCAAACGGGCCGCGGCCTGCCGGCACGGCTCGTGTCGCGCGCGCTCGATCCGGGCAATCCGGCGACCGGCCTCATCGTGACGATCTCGGTGCTGCTGCTCGCCTCCGCCTTTGTCTTTTTCTCCGTGCTGGCGAATGTCGCGCGCGGCGCATCGATCGTGCAGGTGGATGTGTCGATCTATCGGCTGCTGCAATCGTTCCGCTCCACCTGGACCGATTCGATTCTCGATGGCGCGGCGACGCTCGGCAGCACACCCACGCTGCTCGCGCTCGGCGCGATGGTCATCGTGTGGATGAGCTTCGAGCGGCGCTGGCGCACGGTCACGTACTGGGTCGTGGCCGTGGCGTTTTCGCAGTTGCTGGTCGCGGCGATCCGCTTCACCGCGCACGAGCCGATCCTCGTTTCCTTCACGCCGGCGGAGCACCGCTTTCCGAGCAGCCATGTGGCGGCAACCGTCGTCATCTATGGCTTTCTCGCGTTTCTCCTGCTGCGGCGCGTGGGCTTGCTGACGGGCGTGTTCATCGCGACGGCGACCTCCGCGATCGTCACGGCGGTCGGCGTAGCGGGGCTGTATTTCGGCCGCTTCACCATCTCCGATGCGCTGGGCAGCACGGCGCTCGCGGCCGTGTGGGTCTTTCTGATCGCGCTCACGGCCGTATGGCGCAATCCCGCCAAACCGAAACCGCGGCCCTTGATGCCGATTGCCGTGCTGGCCGTGATCTGCGCGAGCGTCGCCCTGCAACTGAGCGATGACACGGAAGCGCACAGCGCGGCGCCTGCGACCATCGTCGTCACGCCGATCCAATGGACCGATACCGTGTGGCGCACGTTTTCGTGCTATCGAGCGAGCATGGAGGGCGATCGTCGCGAGCCGATCACCGTCCAATGGGCCGCGACGCCCGAGCAGATTCGCGCACAGCTGATATCGCGCGGCTGGACGGAGGTGTCGCATGTAAGCTTGAAGAGCGTGATGTCGGTCATGTTGCCGAATGCGCCCGCGATCGATCTGCCCGCGCTGCCGCGCCTGAACAACGGCGAGCCGTCGAAGCTCGTGTTCGCGCGCTCGCCTCGCGGCGCCGACGAGCGCGACGTACTGCGCTTCTGGCCGACGCATTATGCGGTGCGCGAGGGCGAGGGCACGCCGCCTGCGCCAATCTGGCTCGGATCGGTCGTGCACGAACGCTTGCGGCGTCCGTCGTGGCCGTTCAACGTGCTGAGGCCGGACCGGCGCGTCGATCCGATGGCGTTCGATCACGGCGAGGGTTCGCCCTGGCGCGGCATCGAAATTGCGAGCAGCGCCGGATGTGGAGACGTTCCGGTGATGCTCGTCGAGTCCGGGTCCGAATGAAGTTTCGGTTGGTGCATCGCAGCCGGCGATCGAGAGGTGCCGATTGATCCAGATTCCGCCGTCGGCGATCGTGCAGTGGGGCAGCGCGGCCGTGTTCGCGAACGTCCTCCTGACGCGTCTTGGCGTGCCGCTGCCGTCCGCGCCGTTGCTCGTGTTCGCGGGCTCCGCCGTGGCGAGCGGGCGACTGTCCTTCGCGCACGTGCTGTTCGCGGCGTTGTGCGGCGCGCTGCTCGGCGACAGCGTGTGGTTTTCGGCGGGACGCATCTACGGGCGTCGGCTCGTCGCGGCGCTCTCGCGCAGATCGTATGCGGTCGATAGCGGCATGCGCACGACGGGGGAGTTGTTCGAGCGCCACGGCGCGCCTATCGTCGCGGCATCGAAGTTCGTGCCGGGACTCGGACTCGTCACCCCGCCGTTGATGGGCACGACGCAGATCGCCGTGCTCGCATTCTTCTTCTGGGATACGGCGGGGATCGTTGCGTGGGCGTCGTTCTGGCTTCTGGGCGGCGCGCTCTTCGAGCGCCAACTGCATGTCGCGGTGCTCGCGCTCGAATCGCATGGCGCGACGGTCGTGGATGTGCTCGCAGCGGCGGCGTTACTGTATTGCGTGTATCGCCTGATGCGGCGAAGACAGCCGCGTTCGCATCCGGGCGATGGCAGCGGGTGAACATGCGCCGCTATAATCGGACGCCCGCCCGGATTCTCGCCGGACTTGGCTTTGTCGTGGGTCCATGAAGGAAGGCATCCGTATCCGGTGGTGCGGCCGGGCTTCAAACCCGGTAGGGGGTGTCAGACACTCTCTGGTCGGTTCGACTCCGGCTGCCTTCCGCCACCTGGCTGATTGAAGCGGTTCGTCGGCATTTGGTTTGGCTACAGGGAAAGGCAATTTAGACGGCCGCGGAGAAAGCCGCCGTCAAGTTGAGCAGGGGATCGTGAGCGACTTGGCTTTCGCATAATCGTCGGGTGCCGATCGTGCGTCATCTGCTCAGGGCTCTTTCGAGCCCGGCATTTCCTTCCAGATAAGAGGGTGACCCGACGCATTCTCGAGGCCGCGAAGCAACGGTTCGCAACCGTGGATTGACGGCCACCCCCCCTGCGAGCAGCTGGACGGCAAGTGACAAAACGCCATGCAGGCGCCCAAAACAAAAGGCCACGGGGCAAGGCCCCATTCGCTCGGCCCGTTCATGCTGGCCAAGCTCCATACGGTGCACGCGACCTGCAAGGACCGCGCTCAGACGAAGACCGTCAGCATCGCCAGCAAACGCAGCACGCAGGCGGCCTTCTACTGGAACGTCGAATTGCTGGAAAGATCATCCCGGCGGGCCTGTTTCTCCGCGGGTGAATTGGCACGTGCATGCGCTGTCACCTATGTTGCCCGACAACATCGTCATCACCAGCGTCTCTTATGTCGTTAGAGTGACACTAGTGAGAAAGTCCGATGCAACCGACGTCCGCATCGTCGACGCACATCACAACAAGGTGCTGCGGGCCGATCACTAAAAGCACTCCTAATTTCATGCGAGACATGGCCTTCTCCTTTGCCGGCAATGCTGGTTCAGGTCGCGCTTGCCGTAGTTACGGCTGCGGATTCGAATCGGCGGTTCCCGAATTGACCCTTAGCGCGACTTCCCCGGTCCGAAGCTTCCAATCAGAAACGGTGACGCACGCCGACGGTGGCCTCGATCTGATTCGATGTCGATGCGGGTGAACTCACACCGTTGATCCAGGCGACTCCCAGCGGGTTGCCAGCCCTCGCGCTTACGCTTTGATAGGTGCTTTGAATATAGACGTCCGTGCGTTTCGAGAAGGCGTAGTTCCCGAGCGCGCTCACCTGATTCCAGTGCGGAGCACCACTCCCGGCGTTGCCTCCGGCCCGTGAGTATGTGTAGGCGGCCGCCAGCATAACGGCTGGTGTCAAAGCGAACCGGATGTTTCCTTCATAGTTCTGGAAGTGGGTATTGAAGCCAGTGAGGAACAGCTCGGTCAGGTTCGTTTGTGTATAGACGATGCCCGCGACCAACGGACCGAACGCGTAGTTGACGCCTCCGCCCCACGTCTGTTGCCGGCGAGCGAGTGCACCTAATGGCACGGCGGTCGGCGTCAGAAGACCTGATAACGAGGTCCCGAGCGTATCGGTGACAGCGCCGTTCGTGTTGAGTTGTGCCGGGGTGCCGGCCGAGTTGTTCAGATGCAAATACCCGGCGCCAAAGTTCAACGGTCCCCACATGTACGACATGCCGACACTGTACGCACGGTTGTTCGCGAAACCACCTGCCTGGTTCGAGAAGCCATACAAGGCCCCGATCCTGAAGCCGGCAAAATTCGAGCTTTGATATTTGACCGAATTGTTGATCTGGAACGAGTCGTTCAAATTGTCGACGTCGAACGGATGTGCGAAGTGGGTGCCGCCATACTGTGTGCCGGTCAACGAGAGCGGCCCTACGAAGTCAACCATGCCGTCAGTCTGACGTCCCAAGGTCAGTGAGCCAAAATCCCGGCTGGACACTCCGACGTAGGCCAAGCGGTTGAAGATGCGATTGGCCGACGACAACTGCCCGTTGTTCAGATTGAAGCCGTTCTCCAGAGTGAAGATCGCCTGCAACCCGCCGCCGAGATCTTCCGCTCCGCGCAGCCCCCAACGACTGTACTGTACGCCGCCACTCGTCATCTGCCAGTTGCTGTGACCTCCTGCTCCGGTGCCGGTGATCTGGCTGTTCGTGTAAGTCAGACCTGCGTCGATCAGACCGTAAAGCGTGACATTGCTTTGCGCCTGCGCCGAGCCGGCCAAGGTAGCCAGCGCCGCACCGGCAATGAGAGTTTTCTTCATTTGCTACTCCAGGGTTGTGGGCTGTCTTCGTTAAACGCTTCACGTCACCCCGTACCGCGCCGTCCTCTCTGCGGAGAAGTTGCTGTCGCGATACGACGATAATCGCAATTGGGTGTCCGAATCTATCGTGTCGTAAAGTTTGTCGCTCGACAGCAACACGCGCGGTCACGTCGCCTGGAGTTACTGTCCGCGACGAAAGCAACATGTGTGTTCGTTCGGCATCCTGCGATTAAAAATAGCGTTCAAATGCCAGCGATATATCTTCGGTTTGCGTTTTTCGTTTACGAGATAACCTTCCTCTTCGCCATTGGAATTGAGCTGAAGCAGATCTCCACGGTGGTTCACCCGTTTCGGCGGGTTTTTTTCGTCCGCGTGTTCGCGACAGTGGCGTTCATGCGGCCGAGCAAGTTGAACGTCCTCATGGACAACATGCGCATGCGCCGACTCGCGCCGAAGACCCAGGCCAACTATTTACGTGCGGTTCGAGATTTGACCATCTTCCGGATGGAAACCGGTGGGTCGCATGCAGGCCGGGTTTCTTCCTTCCAGTGCGCGTGCACTCGCGTTTGTTCCGGCGACGCTTCCTCGCAGAACTCGAGGCCCACCTATCGCCGCGGCCAGTTGCGCTTCTTCGGCGAATACGTGCACCTCGACGATGTGGCTGCTTTTACCAAGTGGCTCGCGTCAATGCGCGCATGGAAGCGGGTGGTGTATGCCAAGCGCCCCTTTGCCGGGCCCAAAGCGGTGTTGGCCTATCTGTCGCGTTACACGCACCGAGTCGCGGATCTCCAACCAACGTCTGGTGGCGCTCGACGAACATGGCGTCACCTCGCCCTGGAAGGACTATCGCGTCAACGGACGCACGTGCAACAAGACTATGACACTCGAACTCGATGAGTTCGCGCGGCGGTTCTTGCTGCACGTTCTGCCTAGTATCCGGGCGGTGGCGGAACTTGCGTGTACACCACGCCGCCGCTCCCATATCCCGTCGCGTACCACGTCGCGCCACACTTATAGTACGGCACGTCCTTAACGGCGATGGGGGCGACGTTGCACGGCGGCGCGACAGGCGCAGGCGCAGCGACGACGGTGGTGGTTGCGGGCGGCGGTGTGGTTGCGGCAGCGGCCGCACCGACCACCATTGCCCCGGCCACAAATCCGGCCGCCGCAGAACCGCCGTCCCAATCCGAGTTGCAGTCGTAACAACCGCCCGAGTAGTTGTTCTGCACGTTGGTCACGTTCGTAGCACGCGTGTTTTGCATCTCCTTAGCGGTGGATTGACGCGCACTCTGGTTTTGGCTGGTCGTTTGAGCCGCCGCGGTCTGTCGTGCGTTCTGGTTCTGACTCGACGTAGCTTGGCGCTGCGCCTGGTTCTCGCTCGTGCTCTGCTGCCGGTTAGCCTGATTTTGGCTGGAGGTTGCCTGCCTCGAACTCGCCGAACTCTGGCGCGCACTCTGATTCGCACTTGAAGTTGAAGTTGCGGTGGCTTGGCGCGAGGCCAGAGTTTGTTGGGCCGCCGCTGATTGGCCGCCACCACGCTTCGCGCCTCCTTGCGCCGCGGTTGTGCCGCCGGATGACAACCCTCCAGACGACGCCGCCCCGCCACGGGAAAAGCCGCCGTCGCCGCCACCACCACCGCGAGCACCACCGCCTCTCTCGCCTCGTGCCTCCGCTTGATTCATCAAGCCCAGCGCGAATACTCCGGCGACGAGTGCCGTGACGACACGATCCCATGATCCGGTTTTCATCATTTCGCCCCCTTCTTCGCAGACGACTGGCGAGCCGTGGGCGACGCACGGGGAAGCTGCGCTGCGAACGCGACTTTTTGCAGGCCATCGGGAATCTGTGCCGAGAATGTCGCATCGTTAAGCTGGGGCGCAAGATCCCAGTCGACAAAGTCCGCCCAGAACTGAGGCTGGCCCACCGCCTTTCTGTAAGTTAGTACGATCCGCTGCAGCAGAGGTTTGTCGCCATCGGCTATCCACACCTGAAAATCCACCGTGTCGGTACGCGCGGCTAAATGATAGGACGCAGTGCCGGAGATACTCGTCTTCTCCACATAGTCCACCGACCGTACCCGGGCTTGCAATTCTTCAGGCAGCGAGTTCAACAGGAGCGCCGCGAGCGGCAGGCGCATGCCGAGATCCTTGACGAAATACACGATGCTCTCGTCCAGACTGCCAGGTTGCGGCGCCGTCGCATAGACTTTGCTGGCGAGATCGACCAGAACGATCTCTTTCCCGGTGAGCACAACGAGCGTTTTTGCGCCATCGCTGCGCTCGCTTTCCACGCGCATACGATCCGGCCGGCTCAACGTAACGGTGCGGTATTCGCCGAATTCGATTTTCTGCCCGGACGGCTGCACGGCGTCGTACCCGCTGCGCACACCGACACGAAAGCTCGGCGTCCCCCCAAGGAACTCCGCCATTTTCATCAGAATCGCCCGAGCCTGGGCTTGGGAGGCGGTGTCGTGCTCAGCTGGCGCGGCACGGACCGGTGGTTCTTTCTGCCCGGAGCCAGAGTAGGCGTGAGGAGCGGTGGTCAGCAGCAAAACCGATACCCACGTAGCCCTGGACGCGCGGCGCAATATGTTAGTGATCAATTTGTTAACTCCTTCTGCTCGAATACCTCTCAACCGCCGGCCTCCCGCATAAAGAATAGTGGTTCGCAGAATTTTTTCCATTCGGTTTAAAGTGGCTTACTGGGCGGGTGAAAAGCGGCGTCAGGACGCAGGGGTGACCATCACCGCGCCGTTGCTCGTGAAGCATTACCTAATAATGCCGAACTATCGGAACGTGAAATTGACCCGCCAAAACGGACTCCTATCCTTTGGATGAGGGGTGCCAAATGGGCAAGCATCGAACACCGTAGCCGGCGGAGTTCCGGGCTCACCTGGTCGAGCTGGTGAAGGCGGAGCGAACGGCTGAGGAGTCGGCGCAGGCGTTCGAACCTAGCGTGCAGGCAATAGTCGACGGGGTAGCACAGGCTGACATGGACGCCGGCGTGCGTCACGATGGCCCGACGACGGCCGAGCGTTAGGAGTTCACACGTCTGCGCCGCGAAAATCGGCAATTAAAAATCGAGCGCGACATTCTCGCTCACGCGGCGGCCTGATTCTCCCGGCGGGACAGGAGCCGCATCCTCGAAGGATGCGGATTCTTGAAAGCGGACCGAGCCGGTTGGCCCATGTCACAATGGCACGCCTGCTCTATTCGGGGCAAGCCGACGGCGCTGGCCGCGTACTACGCGGCAACGTGCGGGGCCACGACGTGCGCCGGACCGGGTACGCCGGCACTTCAGTGCTGAGGGTCCGGACATACTTTGGGTGGCCGATGTCACTTATATTCCGACCGGCGAGGGGTTTCTCTATCTGGCCGTGGTGCTTGACGTATTCAGCCGGCGCATCGTTGGTTGAGCGATGTCGAACCCTTTGGATACCGCACTAATGTGGCACGCGCTGGACATCGCGTTTCAGCAGCGGCGCCATGAGGGAGTTATTCTGCATTCGGACCAGGGCTGTCAATACACATCCATTGCCTTCGGGCGGCGCTGCCGCGGAGCCGGTGTGCAACCGTCGATGGGGACGGCGAGCGACGCCTGCAATTCCGGTTCATCGCGTCGCCTCTTTTCCGCGAATCGGGGCGGTGATTCTAATCTAAGCCGTGAGCTCTGGAACAAAGGCAAGTTGGTTGGTCAAAAGCCGCCGCTGAAGCCGAAAGAGATCTGGGCAATCCGGATTTACCTTCAGAACGCGCACGGGTTAATGATCTAGCGCTATTCAATCTTGCGATCGACAGCAAGCTGCGCGGGTGCGAGCTCGTTCAACCTGCATGTTCGCGACGTGACGCACGGCAATCAGATATTCCCCGCGCGATGATAATGCGGCGCAAGACTAAACGGCCCGTGCAGTTCGAGGTTACAGGGCACGCTCGCGTTGCGGTCGCTGCATGGATCGAAAAAGCTGAGTTGAGGTCCGAGGAGTACCTTTTCGGAAGCCGCTTTTCTCGGTCGCCGCATATCTCAACGCGACAATACGCTCGTAAGGTACATCAATGGGTCGCCGCGCCACGGCAATGCGCTGTGACGCCGAGCCGTGCGTCATTCGACTTTGACGACCATCATGCGAAGCGAATCGGCCGTACGTGAATTGCGTTGCAGATAGCGCCACAACGCTGCGTAAGTCAGAAGTCCGAGCATGCTGACCGCGATGAAAATCGGTTGAACACCGAGACGGCCGCCGAATGTGGCCACAATCAAGCCGGCCACGGGCAGGCTCAATTGATTCAGCAATACGATCAGGCTCAGGACCCTGCCCAGTTGATCGCGGGGAATCCAGTGCGCGCGCTCCGTGCGGATATATACATTGAATAGACCGCAAGACGCAAAACTAAGCGCATAGCCCAGCACAAACACCGGAAATGACGATGCCATGCCCATAAGCAGCCCCCCTACGACGATCATTCCGAACGCGGTGACACCAATCCAGTAGACGGATAAACGGCGCGTCAGATAAGGAACGGCCAAGAAGCTGGCGAGCGCAACAGCTCCAACGATGGTCTGGAGAAATCCGAACAGACTGTTCGGAAGCCCGAACCGACCAGTGGTAATCGCCGCACCGGTGGCTAGCGCGACGCCGACAATCAGGTTCACCCCCATGCTCAATGCGATCAGTGCCCAGAGAACAGGCTTGTCACGTAACACTCCGACGGCCGCAGCTACGCCAGCATTGAAACCCTGTCGGTGTCCCGCACTTCGCGGTTCGGTGCGATGAAGGTCGTTTCGCAATGACCATACCAACAACGCACTGAGACCGAACACCGAAGCAGCGACCCACAACAAGCCGCTGGGCGGAAATCGCGCGGCAAGCAGCGCGGCCAAGGCTGGCCCCGCAATACTGGCTGTCTGATCGATGGCTTGCAAAAGTGCCTGCGCCTTGTGCATTTGTTCCGGCATCACGAGCCTCGGAACGGTCGATTCGAGCGCAATGAACGCCTGTGCATAGAAAAACGCGCATACCGCGCTCAAGCTCGCAATGATTGGAAACGAATTCGACGGTGTCGCCAACGCCAGCCAGGCAACACATGCGCAGGCTATCGCGCGCGCCGTGTCCGCGAAGCCGTACACGCGCCAACTGTCCAGCCGGTCGCACAGGTTACCGGCGATTGGCAATGAACAGATTCGCGGCAACCATTCGATAAAAAACGCGAGGCCTGACATGGCGACGCTTCCCGTGCTGCGGTACACGATCAATGGCACCGCGAACATGAGGAACTGGTCTCCGAGCGAAGAGGCTGCCCGCGATAGCAAGAACCGGAGGATTACACCGCGCTGCATAACATTCTCCTTAGGCTGCCGCGTCCAGTGGCAGGGATTCGATCCGCACCGACGCAAAGAGATCCTTGAGCAGGTGTTCAAGATCTTGGGTGGACGGGCCAGCAATGACGCCGGCAGCCGGAGCTTCGGTGGCTTGATAGGTAATGTGCCGGGGCAGCGGTTGGCCGTGCGCGAGCTGATTCCAACGAGCCATCCAGGGATGCGAGACGAACCCTTGCGATCCGTGAAGATGGCACCCTCCGCGAGGCATGTGATGGCCTGGCAACACAAACCAACCGTAGCGGACGCCAGAATCAGGCGTGGTGCGCAGCTCAACCGCTTCACCGATCAGCAATTTCAGCTCGCACGATGGCAGGTGTATGCCGGTGCGCATTCTGAAAGTGTCTACCACGTCGGCGCCCCCAACGCGGTTGGCTATTTCCAGAAAGACCAGAGAACCGCCATTATCGATTGCCTCGAGATGGAAGCTGCCGTCACGGATTTCAACGGCTGACACGACCTTCTGGACCCACTCGCGTGCAACCGGATCGTCGTCGATCTGCACCGATCCCAGAGGCATGCCCGACGCGTAGTCGAGGCAAGTGCCCACGTAGCGGCTGCCGACAACAACCGCGACCCGACTGTCTGTCACGAGTCCGTCGAAATGCAGAATGGGTCCGGTAACAAATTCTTCGATCTCAAAGCGCGCGGTGGCCAACGCGCGAGTCGCGTCGTCGAGGCTATATACGCCGGTTCGGTGGTCGTGCAGCGCCGTGAGCATCGCAGAGGGTGAGTCGAAGACCACGACGTCTTCGCTTGACGCACCGTCGAGCGGCTTGAGGACGGTTCTGCCGAACCAGTCGGCGATGCCGGGGTTGTCCATAAACTCAGCCAGCGCGATGGCGCGTGGAACGCGTAGGCCAGCCTGCGCGACCAGACGTTTCATCAGCAACTTGTCGCGCACCTTCTCGACTTTCGCAACTCCCGGTCCGCTTATGCCCAGTGCGTCGCGCACTCGTGCGGCATCCAGCAATTCATATTCGGACAGTGAGAGTACCCGGTCGAACGTGATGTCGAGCGATTTGATAATGGCAATGACTTCGTCGCTCGCGCGATCGGTACCAGGGCGAAGCAGTTGTTTGCACGGAAGCGAAGCGGGAATCGTTGCAAGATTCTTCTCCGTGCCGATGTAGTAAACGTCATGGCGATCATGATCGATGCCGAGGTGATAATCGATCTTGTGATAGGGGATACGATGCAGAATAAGAATTCTCACGACAGCAGACCTCGCTGATAAATGCGTTAATCTCTTTTGGATCGATACGTCATGCGCTGCCTTCCGAAACGGCTCTTATCACGCGCCACGACAGCTTTTGGCCGCCGCTTCGCTATCCGTCGCACTGGGCGACGTCGACCGCCTGGCGGAGGCATGAGCCGCGTACATATTGATGAAACGACGCTTTCCAAACCGTTTGCAGGTTGGACGCGAGATCCCGGATATCAATGTCATCGCGGGTCGTCGTCAGACATACCTGTGCGATGAAATCAGCGTTGTCCCGGGGAACGGCGTGAATGCGCCGAGCTTCCGCCGGCAACCAACAGAACTCATGCAATTCCAGGTCACCGCTTCGCAGAGATGGAAAGCGACTTTGCAGCGACGGCAAAACTACGTGATCGAGCAAGACGCTCGCGTCAGCGCCCATCGCCGAGATGACGTCGGTGTCCTCCGCCACCCCAAGCATCACGGTCGCCGCCTGGCGGCTGGCTTGTGGTAATTCGCGCGGAATTTCTTCGCCGAATGCCTGATCGACCCACAGGTGGTAAAGATTGACTTGATAGACCAGCGACGCAATCGTCCAGATCTTCATGCCTGCCGGCCGGCGATTCGGTTCGACAACGGCTGCGCGATGGCCGTCGTCGCTAAGCTTGATTTCATTGTGAAACGGCCCATTGCGCTGTCCGACCAGCAAGTTGGCCAAACGTCCGGCCACCGATATCGTATTCCGTTCGCGAGGTGTGATTCGCGCTGGCAAGACTTGTCCGAGCTCGACAGGGTATCGGCCGGTCGCGCTGATCTTTTCTGTAATAAAGGACAGGCTACCGATTCCATCGAATGAAAATTCACGGCGATAGGGAATGAGTTCTTCGCAAATCACACCGTCAGAGAGATACGTTGAAACCTCCTTCAGAACGGCGGCGAGGTCGTCTCCTTGGCGCATGGTGACCACGCCCCGATTATTACCTTCACAGCTCGGCTTGACGACAAATCCCCCGGGATGCCGAACGGCAAATTCAGTTAGATCGGCCAGATTCCGGATCGGTGCACAATCCGGGACCATCATCCCTTGAGGCCCGAAGATATCCCGATGTCTCTGCTCAAGCGACCGATACGCGTGCTTGCTGAACGCCCCTTCAGCGAGGGTGCCGGAATCCACCGCTAGCCCAAGTGCCTCGAGAAGCAAGGCCCCGCTTTGCACAGCGTTGTCGGAAAACACCAGCCCACCTGCAAGTCGTGCGCGGTATGGTGCGAGTGCCACGAGGGCCCTTTCAACAAAGTCGTCGTCGCGCGGATTGAGGTCGATAACGCCATCGCAGATCGCTCGGTCGACATCAGTGGGCGTAGAACGGATGAGTAGCGACTGCGCACCATAACGGACTTTCGCATAGCAAGCCATCTGCCTTACATCTGCGACCCGCGAAAGATTGTAATCAACGAGTAGCAGGATTGGTTGAGCATGTATCATCGTGCTCGCTCCTTCGCATAGCGTACAGTGACTGCGCTGTTGGAATTCTTTACTATTACTGGCAATAGAGTCTCACGCTCGGCCAGGTCAAAGTGCCACAACAATTGGCCCAGGAAAACCTCGCGAGAACTCGCCTGCACGTCGTCTCCCGCCTTCAGAAAAATCTGCGAAACAACGGGCTTGGGCAAGTGATTTTCGACGGCCACATGTTCTATCCTGCCCGGCTCGGCGAAATAAACGCGAAAGAATGTACTCTTCGCATGACGCTGCGTGCCGTCCATGTCAAATGCCAAAGCTTTTAGCTTGTTGCGCCGAGCGTTCAGTGCGGACTGACCCAGCGACGCGTCGACCAGCAGATCCAACCAGAGATCCAACATGCTGTGCTGACCATTCAGCGACTTCACACTCGCCGAGATCAGACTCCCCCCAACCCGCGGATTGATCTCAATCAAATCCCATCGACCCGTATCGAAGCGTGCCTCGATATGAAAGCAACCCCATTTGCAATCCAGTTGTTTAAAAATCTCGTTGATCCAACGCTGGCCTTGCGCTATCGCGTCTGCATCGATGCTGCAGGGAGGGCATACACAACTGTTCTCGAGCACGGTCGTGGCGTTTTCGGTCAGCTCGCACTTTTCGTGTACGGCGAGTACGCTCACGTCGCCGTTGCTCAAGATGACTTCAAAACTGAACTCCCGGCCAGGGACGTAGTCCTCCGCTAGAAATTCGAGTCGGTTACCAAACGCCGATTGATAAATGACATCGTCGGACGCTTCGTCGGCGACCTTGATGAGATCCTCCCAGGTAGTCTCGGGGCGCAACGAAAACGCGCCGTAAGAGGCGATTCCACACACTGGCTTGACGAACAGTTTTCGACCGCTCGCTTTAAGTTCATCAAGCGTTTCCGGGGTCAACCGGTGAGCGCGAGCACGCGTGAGGCCCAAAGTCTCCAGCGTGTTGCGCAATTCGCGCTTATTGCGCAGCATGCCGACCTGGGCGGGCGTAAGATCCGGTACACCCAGGTTCTGGTTCGCCAGCGCCATGAGATCCCGGTAGCCTTCCCACACGCAAATGCAGCAGAGCAGGGTCTCGCCATCAGCTTGCAAAGTTTTGAGCGTGGCTTCGACATCCTCGGCAGTCAAGGCATGGGATTGCGTTGTAATCAGCCGGTCCGCTTTCTGTTCAAGTTCCACAAGGCGCGTCGCCTCGACTTCGGGCAGTGGCCGTGACGACAGAACGATGCCGCGGAAGCCTCGGGCCTTGACCGATTCCAAGAGATCCTCCATAAAGGAAAATCCGCAATGGCTTAGCAGTAGAACGCCATTCCTTTCTTTGGTCATCACCTTCTCCTCTTATGCCGCTGCCTTCCGAAGCTTGGGTTCCATCACGTCTTCGTACAACTCGGTGAAATAGAGTCCCAGCACTTTCTGATGCTCGCCAAGGTATCGCTTCAAGTGCTCGATGTCTTCGTCGTTTCTGAGCAGATGACGAATCACGTCCCAGACTTCACCTGGATGGTCGTCATTGATATCCGTGTGAGAATGCGCGACCTGGCCCGATATGTTGTCTTCGCCCACGGATTGCTTGAGAGCATCGATCTTTCTGGGCTCGAGCTTTACATTGACGTATTCCACCAGGTACGAATACGCCACCACCCCGAGAGGATCTTCATGATCGAGCAAATAGGAGAAAAATCCAGAAAGCAATTTGGTGGACAAATATGGCTCGGTCGCCAGAAATTGCTCACGGCTGACCCCAGCTTTGGCCAGGTCCTGGATAAAAAGCTGGTCGTGAAGCATTTCTTCCCGCTCGTAATTGGCCCATATCTGCGCGGCCCTCGGACTACGCTTGGCGATTTCGGCAAGGGCCTTCGACTCAACGACGCGCAAAAGACGAATTCTCCAAGCGGTCTCGATCAAATGGCGGCGATAGTAATCCGGATCGACTACTTCACCTTCAAGGTGAGCGGCATAGGGAACCGTTTGATACCAGAGTTCGACTTGCTGGTCGATAATCTTGTCTATTTCCTTTCTCAACATCGACGATTCGCTTGTGTTGATAAAAGGCACGGAATTAGGAAAGCCGACATTGTGGACTCGATTTGACATGATATTTTCTCTGTTCGTCTAATTTAAAAATAGGATTCTAGATTTCGGTGTTGATGGTGGCGGTGCCATTAATTTTGCATTGGCAGGCCAGTCTGAATCTTCCGTCGTCGTAACCGAGGAAGGTTAGAAGCTTGAGTTCCCGTTCGGTTGGCTCGCTGAGACAGCCAAATCCATTGAGCACTTCGATGACGCAAGCACCGCAAGCTCCTGCTCGGCAACCAGCAGGTATGACGTCACTATCCCTCAGTTCAAACTCCAGATCACTCAGACGAGCCGACTCGGCTAGATGAACCGTCACGTTAAGCGGAAAAATATGTAAAAGTGCCATACGAGTTAGTTGGATTAGATGGATTCCAAAAGTCTCCCTGTCGTGTTTAATTAAAATAAGCCCGAATCCAAAAGTGGATTTGCATCGCTACTTGATCCAGCCGGATCAATAAACGGGATGATGGCTTCTTGATAACTTTGACGATCCCATTCGCGTGGTTTCGCGCACCTGTCGTCAGGATCAGTTAGCAGGTCGAGTGAAAATAGAGGCGAGCGTGGCACGACTACTCCTATTATGAAACGCGTCCCAGTGGAACAGAAAACGGACGCGCGTTGCGCGCCCACATAAAACCCATGCGATTACACACAAGTCATTCGCCGAGTTCTCGGGCGTACTTGAGGCCGGCGGCGAAATCCGTCACTCGCTGGA
>NZ_JALQDI010000041.1:0-118154 GCF_023631305.1 Caballeronia sp. INML3B | reverse complement strand
AACTCCGTCCGCTATGTCATTGACCGTAAACGACTTTTCGCGGCTCGCCACCGCTACGACTTGTGTGTAATGAGGTGCATAAAACCAGGTCCTCGGATTCAGAAAGTATTCCCGGAAGTGACTGTTCACCAATATTGTTTGGTGCGAGTAATTCAAGACTTCGACCGCTAGGCCTTATATCGCCGAACGTCGACGCTTATTCGATGCGCAGCTCCATGGGTGCAGTTATCCCACGACGACATCGCTTCCACATCCCCACAGAAGTGTGTATGCCAAGGTAGAGGCCGAGCGCTCAGAGAGACCGTGTCGCTCGTGGAGCAGGCGGCCGACGTGGTCTACGTATGCAAGAGAACGGCACGGCTGTGTCGCCATAACGGTCATTCACATGATCGCGCCTGATGATGCCAAGCGTTACGCGATGATCGGAGGCGTTTGCGCTTATCGCTCGTTGCCGAACTTGCAAGGTTGAAATGAGATAACAACAGGATACCTAATCGAGCGAAACTTAGAGAAGTCCGAGATAGTCGAGGATCTGGCATTCACGGCGCCGTTCTACACCTGACAGGTCGAGCGCTGCTCCGTATCGTTCGTTGCGTCTGATCGGCGGGATGTGACTGCTGCTGCATGCACGACGAAATTCGACAAGCGATAGGCCGCTGCCGGCGGACCATGCCGTATTTCACGACAAGACGAGACGGACGCGCGGTGGTTCCCGACGTTCCATGGAAAAGTTGGCGCAAGCTCGCGATGCTCACGCACGTGAGCCGCGGTAGGCGAACCCGGCCAACGCTCAGCGTTATTGACGCGCAGCGCGAGCGGCGTCACTCGCGGCCAACGGCGTGTAATTTGGTAGGACTGTCGACGCGCGAGCACCTGGCTCCAGCAAGCGAGTCCGGCCACTGTCGCGTCGATCGTCATTGCGACGATGGAGGAATGCTTTTATAACTTGCGCACGCACAGCGCTTTCAGAGAGGGCGTTGCATGACAACGTTCGAGGGCGTGCGTTGCCCATGGCATCGGCGGCTCAGGAAGGAATGATGTGCTCGCGCTTCAGCCGGTCGAACAGATTGAAGAACGCATCGGGCGTGCTCTGGTAATCGAGAAATCCGAGCTTGCGGCTCTTCGACATGTCCGTCAGCACTTCCATCGGGCGGCCGAGGTCGGCGTCCGTATGCCACCACGAGACGAGGTTATCGATATCGTGCTCGGCGAGCGCGTAGCGTGCCGCGATGTCCGCCCAGGTCTGGCGAGCGCGATGCATGCGGCTTTCAAGCGGTCGAATGTGTCCGTCGAAGGGTGCCGGCTCCACGCCGAAATACTCCGCGATGCGCGCCCACATCCATTTCCATCGGAACACGTCCCCGTTGACGACATTGAACGCCTCATTGCGGGCCGAGGCAGACGTGGCAGCCCATTCGAGGTGCCGCGCGAGCAGACGGGCGTCGGTCATGTCGGTCAGGCCGTTCCATTGCGCAGCCGAGCCCGGAAACAGGAAGGGTTCGCCAGTCTCCTTGCATAGCGTCGCATAGACGGCCAGCGTGACGCCCATGTTCATGGCGTTGCCCACTGCATAGCCGATGATGGTGTGCGGACGGTGTACGCTCCAGCTGAATCCGTACTGGCGCGCGGCATCGAAAAGCCGATCTTCCTGCTCGTAGTAAAAATTGTCGACCGGTTGCCGGCCCTGTTCCTCGCGAAACGGGGTTGTCGGAACGCTGCCTTGGGCATAGGCCTCGAAAGGACCGAGATAGTGCTTCAAGCCGGTAACGAGGGCTGCGTGCGACAGAGCGCCAGTGGGGCCCAGCGCCGCGAGCACATTCGCGACCATTGCTCCGTTGACGCGGATGTTTTCGGCTTCGGTCGCCTGGCGCGACCATGCAGTGAAGAAGACATGGCTGAACTGCCGCCCCTTCAGAGCGTCCGCGACCGATGTCGTCGATGTGAGGTCGGCGGTGATCGATTCCACGCCGGCAGGCGGGGCCGTGCGACCGCGTGACAGCCCGGCAATCGCCCAGTCACCGCGCGACTGAAGGTGCTCGGCAAGATTGCGTCCGACGATGCCGGTGCCGCCGATGATTAGTGCTCGCTTGTCCATTGCATCTCACTGTGTTTTGAATTAATCGAGGCCGTCCGCGTGGACTGCTCATGTAAGTGTGAGGCTTGGCCGAAAAGTCTGCTTGCACCGAGGTGCGCGGAAAAAAAGACGGTCGAGCGGTTCTTTTAGCGGCCGTGGGGATGGGAGCGGCGCCGGCCATTCGTGCAGGTGTGATCGGAGCTTCCAGTCCAAAGCGCCCGCAAAACATCTGAAGACGGTTGTAGATCGACCGACGACCTCGATGTCGGTCCAGAAGGATCTCGGTAGCGCCCCCTGCGAGGCAAGCGCGGGCGGCTCGCGACAAATGCGCTGAAGCGGTGTCGCAGGGCAATGGCGCGCCGAGATCGCGCGCTGCATCGAGCGTCCCCCTACGAAACGCTGCCTAGCCGGTTTCGTGTATTGCCCGATTCGACGATCAGTTCGTTTAACTGAGTGATGCTGGCGGGCTTGACCAGGTGATGATCGAAGCCCGCCTGTCTCGCGCGCTCGAAATGCTCCTCCCCCGCGTATCCACTATGCGCGATCAGCATGGTGTCTGCAAAATCGGGCGTCGCGCGCAGCCGGCGAGCCACTTCGTAGCCGTCCATGTCCGGCAACCCGATATCGAGTAGGACGATGTCAGGACGAAAGTCCTTCGCGCGCAGCAAGGCAGTTGGGCCGTCCTGCACGACCTGGACTTCGTGCCCGTCCAGCTTGAGCAGCATGGCGGTGCTTTCGGCTGCGTCTGCATTGTCATCCACAATAAGGATCCGTCGAGGGCGCGTCGGTTGTGCGCGAATCGGCAGGGCGACTGCAGGGGAATGCTCCACCTCGATGTCTTCTGCGGGAAGCGCTGGAAGTCGAACAACGAACTGGCTGCCGCGTCCCAGCCCTTCGCTCGAGGCGCGTACGGTTCCGTGATGCAGATGAACGAGTCGCTGCACGAGGGCAAGGCCGAGACCCAGCCCGGCAGACTTACGGTCAAGCGAGCGTTCCGCCTGGACAAAGACAGTGAAGATCGTTGGCAAAAAGTCCGCCGCCATGCCGATACCGTTGTCTTGGACTGTCAGCGTTGCCTGACCGTCGTCGCGCGTAAGGGACACAGCAATTTCTCCGCCCGGCAAGGTGTATTTGATCGCATTGCCAAGCAGGTTGACGACAATCTGTTCGAGCCGCATCGAGTCCCCTTCGACCATCAGTGATTCAGCCGGTAAGGCAAGTGACAGCCGGTGCCGGCGTGCGTCGCTTTCTGTGCGGATGGTGGCCACGCCGTGGCGCACGATCTGCACCAGATCGACGGGCTCGACTTTGAGCTTGATGATGCCGCGTGTAATGCGCGATACGTCCAGAAGGTCGTCGACCAAGCCGATTTCGTGCTTCAACTGCCGCTTTGCAGAATCGCGGGCGCGTTGCTCAGTGTCGGCGTCGACGTCCATCCGCTCCCATATCGCAAGCCCGTTGCTGATCGCCGCGAGGGGGTTGCGCAGTTCGTGCGCCAGCATCGCAAGGAATTCGTCTTTCTGATGGTCGGCCGCTTCCAGTCGGTCAACCAACCGCTGATGTTGCGTAATGTCTTCAATGGTGAGCACGATCAGTTCATGCACTCGTCCGACCACGCGGGCAGCATTGAGCCGCATCGTGCGCGACCCAATTTCCTCAAATACATGCGTAATCACGAAGTCGCGAACGATGGCTTTTCGCGGGAGAATATTTTCGAGCAACTCGCGTAGGCCCGGGATATCCCACTGTCCATTTCCCAACAAATAGAGCATCGCACCGATCGTGGTATCGGACGTCGTCCGGAAGGTTTCGTAGAACGCGCGATTAGCCCGCGTAACGCGCAGGTCTGGCTCCAGCACCAGCAGCGGGTCGGACATCGTGTCGATGATCGCGTCGGCATAGTCACGTGCTCGCACCACATCGTCGTGAGTCGTCTTGAGTTCCTGATTGCGATAGCGCAGCTCATCGTTGGTCGTCGAGAGTTCTTCGTTCAGTGACTGCAACTCCTCTTTCGCCGCTTCGAGCTCTTCATTGGTGCTCTGGAATTCTTCGTTACTTGATAGCAGTTCTTCTTCGCTTGACTTGAGCTCTTCGCGTGCGCTTTCGTGTTCCGCGAGCATGGTTCGAAGCTGCGTTCGCATGGCGCCGACCTCGGCGTTCAGTCGGACGATCTCTTCGTCTTTCGGATCCGCGCCCTGTGAGACGACCTTGCGCCCCAGACGTTGGCGCAACGTCTGCAACATCAGGGACTTCAACGGCTCATCCTTTTGCGTCGACAGGGTATCCGAACTCTTCAGGCTGCCTTCAAAAAACGTCAAAAACCAGCGGCCCGCCGCTTCGGCGGTCTGGACCGGATGAACCTCGAGGCTGGCGGTCACCAACCCGCTAGTACGCGCGGTTTTCAGATCGGCCTTACGAACGACAACACCCTCCTGCCGCGCCTGCCTGATCGCGTCGTTGAGAGCAGGAAAGATTTCGGGCTTCGCCAGTCGCTGAAGATTGGTGATCGGCGGACCGCTCGGGTTGGTCAGATAGGCGGAGGTGTCCCCTCGAAACTCGATGACGTTCAGATCATCGTCACATAGTACGGACGGCGGGACATAGCGGGCGAGCGAGAGACGATCGACTTCGGCGCGAAGTAATGATGCGTCGACGGGTTCCGACTCATCGCTGGAGACGTTAGGAGAACGGACGGCGGTCGAAGGAACCAGTCGCGGCGCAAGGCGCATCTCGGCAGGCGAACTCATGCGGGGCTTCTTGCTATACACCTTGCTGCGCTTGTTCTCGACGACGCCAAAGAGTTCGGAGAAGGCGCCGACCGTCTCGGATGGGCCCAGCATCAGTACACCATCCGGTTTTAGCGCGTAGTGAAAGAGCGGCATTACACTGCGTTGGGCGGGCGCACTCAGGTAGATCAACAAATTTCGGCAGCTGATCAGGTTCATCCGCGAAAACGGCGGGTCGCTCACCACGTCGTGGCGTGCGAACGTGCAGAGATCTCTGACAGCTTTGTCAACGCAGTAGTATTTGCCATCGCGTACAAAGAACCGCTCCAGGCGTTCGGGCGACACATTTCGCGCGATGTTCTCGATGTACCGGCCGGCGCGCGCCGTGTCCAGCGGTCCAGGGCTGATGTCGGTGCCGAAGATTTGGACTGACGGAACCTGCGCGCGCTGACTAAGGTATTCAAGTAGACAAATGGCAATGGAATAGACTTCCTCGCCGGTCGCGCACCCTGGCACCCAGATCCGCAGTGTCTTGCCTGCGTCATCACCCATGAGGCGGGGGAAAACAGTCTGGGTCAACACCTCGAACGTCTCGGGATCGCGGAAGAATTCGGTAACCTGGACCAGCAGGTCGCGTCCCAATGCGAGGGTTTCCGCAGGCTCCGATTCGAGCACGTTGACGTATTGTGCTGTGGAGGTCAGTTGCCGCAATGCCATGCGACGCGACAGCCGGCGCTGGATCGTACCGGGTTTGTAGTGCGTAAAGTCGATATTGCAGGCGTTCTGGAGCAGACGGAAAATAGCTTGGAAACTGGTTTCAGCCGATTCAATCGCATCGGGTTTCGCGCCTGCCACTGACCCCAGGTGAGGATGTCGCGCTATGCGGATTATTTCCTTTGCGATTTCATGCGGTGCGAGCACCCGATCGACGCATCCGAGCCCGATTGCCGCATGCGGCATGCTGTTAAAAAGTGCCGACGCGTCCTGAGCGAACGTGAAACCTCCCTGAACTTGAACCGCCTGAAGACCCAGCGCACCATCCGAGCCGCTCCCGGAGAGAATCACGCCAATGGCGTTGGCGCCCTGGTCCTTGGCGAGCGATTCGAGCAGGTCGTCCACCGGCATCGGTGGTCCGAGCGACTCGTCGCGGGGTTGAAGCCGGATGCGGCGATCGACCACGAGCATTCGTTTGTTCGCGGGGATCGTGTACAGATGGTCTGCCTCGATAATCATGTCGTCGGCGGCTTCCTGCACCCGCGTGGCCATGCGCTTGGCAAGAATTTCCGCGAGCAGGCTCTGGCGGGACGGATCGAGATGCTGCACTACGAGAAATGCCATGCCGCTCACAGCCGGAATTTCCGACATCAACTCGGAAATTGCCTCGAGACCGCCAGCAGAAGCGCCAATACCGACTACTGGAAAACCCGGCGATGCCGGCTCGGTCCTCATCGTTGCGGGGTCGGTCACATCATCTCCCGTATGGCAAAAAACCGCCGGTCGGTCACCTGCGTCTCGACGCACCAGTAGGCCCCACATGCGCGCTTTCTAGTCGCACCTCAAGGAGGGGTCCTTGCGGCTAACCGATAGCGCCTGACGCATGCCGCTGCACCCGTCCCGCGGTCTGCTCCGCCCCGTTCATCGATCTTGCCCGGCACTCTCGAACGATTCCGACAGTCGGCAAGTCGCTCGACGTTTTGCGCTAGCAGCAATGGGCGCGGCGTAAGCACCCGGTGGTCGATTCGGTCATATCGCCGCTGCGGTCCACGTTTTCACGGTCCGTAAGGTTCAGCAAAGTCGATACCGCATCGCCGCAGCGCTTATCGTTACAACTGCAAGGTTAGTCTAATCGAAGCGATTAATTAGCGTTGCCGGCTGTATCGACACACCGCGACGGCCGCCGCGCCCAGTGCCGACGTCAGGCGCCTTTATTGCTCTACGTATATGACTGGCGGAGGGCCCGTGAAAAAGCGTGACATTATCGTCGTGGCGACTTCGACTGGTGGGCGTGCCGCGCTTAACACGCTTGTATCGGCATGGCCAGCCGATCTTCCGGCGTCCGTATTCGTGGTGATGCACGTCGGCGCTCAGCCCAGCATCCTCCCGGAGATACTGCAAAGATCCTGCGCTCTACGCGTTCAACACGCGGAGAACGAACAGGAGTTCCAAGATTCCGTCGTGTACGTCGCCCCGCCGGACCGCCACTTGATCGTTCAGGACGGAAAACGCTTCTTATCGCCGGTCCAAAGGAAAATTTCGCTCGTCCAGCAGCCGACCCGTTGTTTCGATCGGCTGCGGTCAACTATGGTGCACGCGTCATCGGGATCATCCTCACGGCTCATCTGGATGACGGCGCGGCGGGCCTCAAGGCGGTGGATGCGTGCGGCGGCTTCGTTGCAGTACAGGACCCGGCAGAGTCTCCGGCGCCAGGCATGCCGTTAAACGCACTGCGCGCGGTCAAACCCGATGTCGTTGCTTCCGTCGCGGAACTCTCCTTGTTCGTCATGACATTGCTGGACCAACCTGTCGTCGAGAAGCCCGAAGCATCGAACATTCAGCGGATCGCCGCTATCGAAACTCAAATCGCGTCGACGGGCAGGTCGAGCGTTGACATCATCGAATCGATCGGTTCCCGCAGTCCGTTGACTTGCCCCGAATGCGGTGGCGTCGTGTGGCGCATTGGTGACAGCGCACCGCTTCGCTACAGGTGTCACACCGGCCACGCCTTTTCAGGGCGCTCGCTCGAAGAGGTCCAGCGGCAACAGACCGAGAATGCGCTGTGGTCTGTCGTTCGGGGCCTGCAGGAGCGCTTGACGCTCGCGAAGCAGCAGTTGGTCAATCTCGACGATGCTTCAGAGCAGGAAGCGATCAGCGCGCGAATCGAGAGCCTCGTTGTGGCCGAAGAGGCCGCGTACGGCTTGCTGCGCGACACCGTACATGGCGTGTGTGATCAACGTTTCACCGACAGATCGAGTCCATGCATCGGTTCTTAAGTTAAAAAGTTATCCTCAGTAGACGACGGCTCTAAATAAGGAGTGGATGCCCCTGAACATATTGCGCCGCTCGGAAGGCAGCACTGACGCCCTGCACCAATCCCACTCCCTCCGATGTATCACGGCCATCCACACTGCGGTGTTGAGTTCAATCGCAGACGATACCCGTGCACCTGGCGGACTTTCTGATTCTCTCCACAGCAATGCCGACACTGGAGCGGAGGTCTTTCGACCCTCCATGAAGGATGGCTACTTATCGAAATCGATCCACTCAAACTGGAGGTTCCATGTCTGACACAGAAGCGGGTTCCAATTCGCCTCACCTTAATAAAGGTGAGCAAGAACAGGCTGCCGACCACTCGACGCCTGCCGCGCTCGTCATCCACGAAATAGTGCGGGAAGAGGGCGAGGCAGCCATGGAACGCACGGTTTCCGCGCTTACATGGTCGGCGCTCGCGGCGGGTCTGTCGATGGGTTTTTCATTCCTGATGCAGGCGGTCCTTGATGGTGAACTGCCCGACAGTGAGTGGCGGCCGCTTGTTTCGAGCTTCGGTTACACCATCGGTTTTGTGATCGTCATTCTCGGTCGGCAACAGCTGTTTACGGAGAGCACGCTCAGCGTTGTGCTTCCAGTGCTGACGCGCCGTGATCTGAAAACAGTCGTGAAGGCGCTTCGCCTCTGGGGGATCGTACTAACGTGGAACCTGATTGGAACAGCCTGCTTCGCGGCGATGCTCCAGTTGCCTGGTGTATTTTCCACGGACGTTCAAGCATCACTCGATCGCGTCGCCGAAGCGCCGTTCTCTGGCAGCTTCGGCGTGACCGTCGTGCGGGCAGTGCTGGCGGGCTGGCTGATCGCGCTCATGGTATGGCTATTACCCAGCGCGCGCTCAGCGCGGCTTTTGACCGTCTTGTTGATCACCTATGTGGTTGCCGCCTGCAATTTGTCCCATGTAATTGCCGGATCGGTGGAGGGCCTCTATGCCGTCTTCAGCGGCGCTGTCGGCCTCGGCGACTACTTCTTTGTCTTCCTCATTCCGACTTTGATCGGTAATGTAATTGGAGGCATATCGCTCGTTGCGCTCATCAACCACGCAGCGATCGCGCCGGAAATTACGGGCGGTGATGCAACCTAGGCTGGGCAAACCTCCGCGCCATGTGTGCCGACGCAAGTGTTCTGCTAAAAAAGGCAAGAGCGATTCAACGTCAGCGCACGCAAGCGGCCGACCTTGCGACGGCCCATTGCTCTCAGCCCTGTACTGCCGGCGCAATACTTGCGCGCGTGGAAGGCGGTGTTCGAAGCGCGAGTGTGAGTATCCTGGCCGGAGGGAGATTCAGCCACGTGACCTCGGACGACAACTCGACGAATTCATGGCTGAGATGTCTTGGTGGACCGTACAGCGCATAAGTGAACTGAATCAACAGCGTCCCGGTCGGAAGTACGCTGCACCAGTGCGCGACCATTGAACGCGATTCGGCGTAAGGCAACGAACGAAGTGGCACGCTGGACACGACGGCGTCGATCCGACCAGGGTCCGTCAAAAAGCTCGAGAGGTTTCGTGCATCGCCTTCGATGATTCGAAGCTGCGGGAATCGTGCCCGTAAATGGGCGGCAAGGGCCGGCGCGCGCTCGACGACAAGCAGGCGTTCTGGGCGGACACCGCGATCGAGCAAGGCCTGGGTCACTGCGCCCGTGCCGGCGCCTAGTTCCACGACAGGGCCGGTGCCGGCAAGCGGCACCGGCCGTGCCATTGCTTCCGCGAGACGTCGTGAACTTGGAAAGATCGCGCCAGCTGACCAAGGGTGCAGTAAGGCCTCCCTGAAAAAAACCAGGTGGCGGCGCAGAAAAGTCCAGTTTGAAAAGGCAAAATTTCTCATTCTTTGACGCCGCTATGATTGGTCGAGCCCCTTTGACGTGCGTATGTGATGTTTGTTTAACGCGAGCATATGAGGTGCCTGAGGGTTTCTGCTTGCGTTCGGTGCGTCCGACCATCGGGCAGCGTCGCGGGAATAGCGATTGCGCGCGAAGAAAATGGCGCATGGGCAGACCTACGTCATCCGATGGAACGACGCGTGATAACGCATACGTTGCCTCTTCCGACGGTGCCGCCATGTCCAAGACGTTGGGCGACAAGAAGGACGGTGTGTCAGGGTCGTCCTCAAACCGAAAGTCATGCAGTGTTGACAATCAAGGTCAGGTGAATCCATGAACCCTCGTAGCGATCCCGCACGAAGTGCACTTCTTTCCGCATCCGAGACGCGCTCGCTCGCACGCGGGCTCGGGTGGTACAGCCTGGCGTTAGGCGCCGCCGAACTGCTTGCGCCGAGAACGGTTGCGCGCGCGGCGGGACTCGAAGGCAGCAGCCGGGCGCTCGTGCGTCTCTATGGACTTCGTGAGATCGCTTGCGGAATCGGCATTTTGATGTCGCGCAATCCTGCGCCGTATGTGTGGGCGCGCGTCGGTGGCGACGTCCTTGATCTCGCCACAGTCGCCTCGCAGTCCGATGGCGTTGCGTCGGAGGGCCGGGGGCGCGCCATCGGCGCGGTCACGAATCTCCTGGCCGTGACAGCGCTCGATGTATATACGGGCGTCACACTGTCCGCCGACAGATCAGCTGATGCCGCAGAGGCGGACACCGAGCGCTATGTGACGCTATACAGTATGCGCACCGGATTCCCGCGGTCGGCCGAGGAGATGCGCGGTGCGGCGCGCGACTTCGAGGTGCCGGCCGATATGCGCACGCCCGAGGCTCTGCGCCCATGGATAAACGGCGAGGCGGACGTGAAGTCGCGTTAGAGGCATCGGCGCCCGATGCGGATGCGGGGCGCCGCTGCGGAAACGGAACTATAGACTGAAACCCGGCGCTTAAAGGTCTTCCGCGATATTCGATTCAAATGCCAACCCGAGCCCGATATGAGCCGTCTGGTGGTCGTATCAAACCGTACCGCCGATCCTCGCAAAGCTGCGGCAGGAGGCCTCGCGGTCGCCCTGCGGGAAAGCCTCGAACAAACAGGGGGACTCTGGTTCGGCTGGAGCGGCAAACTCAGCGACACTGTGGAAGGTGACGCTAACGAACAGCACGAGCTCGATGTTCATACGAGCGGCAATGTGACACTGGCGACGCTCGACCTGACCCGTGCGGATCACGACAGCTACTACTTGGGATACTCCAACGGTGTGCTTTGGCCAGTATGTCACTACCGTCTGGATCTCGCGAAGTTCGACACGCGCTTCGCGCAAGGTTATCGGCGCGTGAATCAGTTGTTCGGCCGCAAGCTGCTGACATTGTTGAAGCCAGATGACATCGTATGGGTGCATGACTATCATCTGATCCCGCTGGCCGCCGAATTACGTTCGGCCGGCTGCAAACATCGCATCGGCTTTTTCTTGCACATTCCGATGCCGCCTCCACTGATCATGGCGGCGATCCCCGAGCACGAATGGCTCATGCGTTCGCTCTTCGCGTACGATCTCGTCGGCTTCCAGGCGCAGTCCGATGTCACGCACTTTTCGCACTATGTCGAATCAGAGGCTCGGGCCGTTCGCCTGGGTCCAAACCACCTCCGTGCGTTCGATCGCACGCTACAGGTCGGGGCCTACCCGATTGGCATAGACGTCGAGGACTTTGCGCGCCTCGCCCGGGCCAGGGAAGGGCGCGAGATGTTTGCACGCATGCGTGAGGAATACTCGCGGCGGCGCTTGCTTCTCGGCGTCGATAGACTCGATTACTCGAAGGGACTACCGCAAAGGATTCACGCTTTCCGACAACTACTGGAGCGCTATCCGGAAAATCGTGACAGCGCTACGTTGATCCAGATCGCGTCGCCGAGCCGCGAAGATGTCGGGGCGTACGACGATCTTCGCCGTGAAATGGACAGCCTGTGCGGCGCAATCAACGGTGACTTTGGAGAACTGGACTGGATGCCGGTCAGGTACATTCATCGCAATGTGGCTCGCAAACGACTGCCGGGACTCTATCGCGCGAGTCGTGTTGCGCTGGTGACGCCGTTGCGCGACGGCATGAACCTGGTGGCGAAGGAGTTCATCGCTGCTCAGGATCCGGCTGACCCGGGCATGTTGGTGCTTTCGCGTTTCGCCGGTGCGGCCGAGCAGCTAACCGAGGCGCTGCTCGTCAACCCCTATGATACGCAGGGCACGGCAGACGCCATTCAACGGGCATTGGTCATGCCGCTCGATGAACGCATCAATCGACATGCGGCGCTTTCGAACCGAGTCCGAGAGCAGGACGTTCGCTGGTGGTCCGAGACGTTCCTGAAGGCGCTCGCCGAGACAGAGACGGCTTCAGGGAAGAGTTGAACGAGTCGCTTCACGCCACAGTCGGAGAGGCTATCCTGTGTTATCGGATGAGGTGCGTACGGCGCTTCGCGACAACAACGAAGCTCCCACTTGACTGGTGAGTTCGTTTGTCATGTTGGAATCCTCGACTATTGCGAAGGAGGGGTAATGACAGCCCAAAACTCGACATACAAGGAATGCAATATCAGTGTGGATGTGACCGGTCCTGACGATAGCGGCGCGTACTCGGGCACGTTTGTTATCACGCGTGAGGTGGGTGACGCTGATGATGACAGGCAGTTCACGCCTGCCTGGCGGACCGCCGTATTCTCGGAAGCGGAAGCTCTCAGCCGACTCACGCGGCTGGCTAAAGACGTCATTGATGGCAAAGCGGACGGCTCGGAGATTTAAAGGTCTGACATTACACCGCGCGTTTTCCCGTATCGATAGTCAAACCATCCGGCGGATCTGCAATCCACAAGACGCATCGGAAGTGCGTCATTCGTTTCCTGAGGTTATGGGCTTTAGGCGGTGTGTCGCGGGCGCAGGCTCGAGTGGGACGTCTTGGTGCCCTCTCGCATGGGCGGGGTGGCTTTAGCGAAATGAATGAGTCAACGACCGTGACTAAGCCACGGCCGCCAGCGAACCTGCGTATAGGTCAATCGCACGGCATAACTCGACCGCGGTAGCACGGGTTATCGAAAGAGTCCCTCGCCATCAACGCTCAGGAATCGCCGTCGTCGCCATCTCAAATAGATGCTCGACACAATGAAGGCGGTGACGAAGTACGCCACGACAAGTACCAATGTTTTCACCCCGACGAACTCCGACGCGACCACCAACGCTATACCCACGTGCCGCATTGCGCACGCGATCGCCAGCGCCGTTCGTTCATCGGCGTCTGGCCCTCCAAGAATCTGGCCGATGAACAGTGCCCCAACCATGAGTCCTACGAGTGAGAACACGCCTTGCCAGGTGAGACCCGCCAGGTGTTCCCTATGGACAAACAGCAGAATAATGCCCGAGACGGCGAGGACAACCCAGGCGACCGTCATGACCCGGTTCGACAGCCGTTCCGATAAGACTGGAAAAATCAGGCGAAGCCCCATGCCGACCAGGATCGGCAGAAGAATAGTTTTGGCAATGTCCGTCACGACAGTACGTACGGTCAGCGTTACTTCCACGTCGAAGTAGGCGCTCAGTAACGCGGTCCACACAGGTACGGCGGCAATTGCGACGAGCGAGGATGTGATCAGCAGGCTAAAGATGTATTGCGCGCTATGCAGTGTCTTTAATCTTTTTGGAAGCAGCGGGGCGCCCGCAGACACAGCGAGCGCGAGCATCGCCGCCTTGACCCCTCGCTCGATCGGCATAATCAGCACAAGGCCGAAGGCGACCAGAGGGACGAGAAGGTACATCGCTGCAAGAGAGCGGAGCAATAGACCGGGACGTCGCCATACGTAGGTCAGTTCGGAAAACGAAGTTCCAGCACCGACACAGGCGATCAACACGCCGATAGAGAGCTTGAGCACGACTATCAGGGTTTCAGTCACGACACTGCCACCTTTGAATAGGTACAGCGACCATTCGATCCCGAACGAGGTCGGCGAAAAGGCTGCCGCATGCCGCGCCTCGCGTGCGCCTAGAGCAACCTTATGATGATGCTCATAAAGAGGAAACTACCCGAAAAGGCCATGACTAACGCGACAAAAAATGTCGGCCGGCAAATACTGACGGCATGATATTCGCGCAAACTGACGATCAATCGCCAGTACTCAATCGTTCCGAGCACCATCGACACGGTGCCCATTCCCGTGAGAAAGAGGCCGATGGTTCTCGGGCTGTGCGGATGCGCCAGATGAACGCCCGCTTCCCTGAATCCTTCGAGCAGCTTATAGATCGTAAAGCCGAAGCTGATCATCGAGAGCGCAGTACGCGTCCATGCCATCAACGTGCGATCGGCTGCCATCAGCGTGCGCGTCGTTGCGAGGTCGGTTCGTTCTTCGGCGAGTTGATTCGCCGAGCGCGCTTGCACGTTAACCACACCAGCCTCCGCAAGAATTTGTAGGACCGAGTTGCGGCGACGCATTCATTTCTGTCACGAACCGTTAAAGCCGCTCCCGAGCGTCAACGTAAATCTAGTTCATGGGACGCGCGATTGCGAGAAGCGTCCACTTCAAAGACGCGGCGAATGGCAGGGGTTTCTCATGTATCTACTCCCATATCGCTGGTTGCGGCACGGCACCAACAACTCCTCGGGGCATTGCGTGCCTCGAGTGACGTACGAGTGACCCTCGCGCGAGACGGTCGTTCTCGCCAATACGTTTTATTCGCAAACCGTGAAATTGAATTTGCTTTCGCCTTGCAAGCTGTCTTAAATACGTATCACGTCTTTGCCAGGACTTTCTGCTTCAATTCCAACCCCGCCGAATCTTGAGGCGCCCGGTCCGCGGTCTCGGGCAATCATCGGCACTTTGACAGCTGAGGAGTGTACGGCGAATGGAGGCCACGTTGCAGTCACGCGCTTCGTCATCGAGCATTGCAAATCCCCAACTGGCTGAGAGCCGGCCGCCGGATGCGCCGCCGCGTTTTCATTTGCTGGCCAAGCCGAGCGGCTCGACCTGCAACATCGATTGCAAATACTGCTTTTTCTTGTCGAAAGAGGCGCTGTATCCGAATGAAAAGCATCGGATGTCTCAGGCGACGCTCGAAACCTATATTCGCCAATTGCTGGAATCGCATCGCACGCCAGAGGTCACCGTGGCCTGGCAAGGCGGCGAACCGACACTCATGAGGGTCGAGTTCTTCCGGCACGCGGTCGAATACGTCGAAAAGTACCGCAAGCCTGGACAGGTGGTTAATCATACTTTTCAGACCAACGGCATTCTTCTTGATGACGAATGGTGCGAATTCTTCAAAGAGCATCACTTTCTCGTGGGCCTGAGTGTCGATGGTCCGCGTGAAATCCATGACACGTTTCGTGTCGATCGCCGCGCGCAGGGCACTTTCGAACTGGTCATGAAGGGTTGGAACCAACTGCGCAGGCACGGCGTCGAGTTCAACATCCTGTGCACGGTCCATTCCGCCAATGAACGGCATGGCCGCTCGGTTTATCGCTTCTTTCGCGATGAACTCGGCGCAAAGTGGATTCAATTCATCCCTATCATCGAGCGCGCAACTGAACAGACGATTCAACTCGCGAACCGCGGCTGGAGCGAGCGGGCGGGCCACAAGCGCGTGCTGTACACGCAGACCGGCAATCTCGTCACCGATCGTTCGGTCGGCGCGAAACAGTACGGGCTCTTCCTCATGGATGTATTCGAAGAGTGGGTACGCCGGGACGTCGGACGCGTCTTCGTGCAATTGTTCGATGTGACGCTCGAGGCCTTCTTCGGCCGTCATTTGCTGTGCATTCACGCTCCGACTTGCGGCCTCGGCCCTGCGCTCGAATACAACGGAGATCTGTATTCCTGCGATCACTTCGTCGAGCCCGGATATCGGTTGGGCAATATCCACGAAACGCATATGCTCGAACTCATTGCGTCGGCCGAACAACGCAGGTTTGGATTGGACAAACGCAGTTCGCTCACGGCCCAGTGCAGAAGCTGCGCGGTGAGGACGTTGTGCAACGGCGGATGTCCGAAGGACCGTTTCGCGCTTTCACGGGACGGTGAAGCAGGGCATAACTATTTGTGCCCCGGTCTCGAGTTGTTCTTTACGCAGTCGCGCCATGCAATGGAGACGATGGCGAAACTCCTGCACGATGGCCGGCCGCCGTCCGATGTGATGGCGATAACCGCCATCGAAGATAAACGGCGCGGACCTTATGCGCCTTGTCCATGCGGCAGTGGCAGGAAGTTCAAATTCTGCCACGGCGACAACGCGCCGCGTCGTTCGTTCAACTCAGGGAGCAGTGAAGAGCGGCGCACCTCATGATGGGTCAGGTGGTGCCCAATGACGTCGGTGGCCGTTACGAGCTCACAGAGCAGGGGCCGGCGAGCGGCATTCTGGCTCGGTTCGGTGATTGATGCATCCTTCGCCCGGCTGCGCAAAGCTCAGCGGGCGCTATCTGAAAAGGAGTGGAAGTAATCATGGCGACAAAGCAGCCGAATATTCTGATTCTTTGGGGCGATGATATCGGATGGTGGAATATCAGCTTCAACAGCCGCGGGCAGATGGGTTATCGCACGCCCAATATCGATCGCATTGCCAATGAGGGCGTGGCATTTACAGACTACTACGCTCAGCAAAGTTGCACGGCTGGCCGCGCAGCATTCATTACCGGACAGAATCCGATCCGCACGGGACTGACCAAGGTCGGCATGCCGGGTGCGGATGTCGGTTTGTCAGCGGAGGACCCGACCATTGCGCAGATGCTCAAGCCGCTGGGTTACGTCACCGGGCAGTTCGGCAAGAATCATCTGGGCGACAAGGATGAATTTCTGCCCACCATGCATGGATTCGACGAGTTCTTCGGCAATCTCTATCACCTGAATGCGGAAGAGGAGCCCGAAGATCCGGATTATCCAAAGGATCCTGCGTTCAGGAAACGCTTCGGTCCGAGAGGTGTGCTCCACTGCCACGCTGATGGAAAGGGCGGTCAGAGAATCGAGGACACCGGTGCGCTGACCAAAAAGCGCATGGAGACGATCGACGAAGAAACGACGACACTCGCGTGCGCATTCATCGACAAGGCGCACAACGAAGGCAAACCATTCTTCGTCTGGTACAACACGACGGCCATGCATTTCCGCACTCACTGTGCGGAGAAGCACAAGGGCAAGAGCGGACAGGGCGACTATAACGACGTCATGGTTGCGCACGACGAGAACATCGGCAAGATGCTTGCGAAGCTCGACGAGTTGGGCATTGCCGACGATACCATCGTGATGTACTCGACCGATAATGGCCCTCACTTCAATAGCTGGCCGGACGCGGGCATCACGCCCTTCCGGTCCGAAAAGAATACCAACTGGGAAGGCGGCTGGCGTGTTCCGGCGTTCGTTCGATGGCCGGGGAAAATCCCTGCCGGCACGGTTCTCAACGGCATAGTCACGCACCAGGACTGGATGACGACCTTGCTCGCGGCGGCTGGCGAGCCGGAGGTAAAAGAAAAGCTGCTTCAGGGATACAACGTCGGCGAGAAAACGTACAAGGTCCATCTGGACGGTTTCAACATGCTTCCTTATCTGATGGGCGAAGTGAAGGAAAGCCCGCGCGATTCGTTCTTCTATATCAGCGACGACGGCGACGTAATGGCCATCCGCGTGCGTGACTGGAAAATGGTGCTGCTGGAGCAGCGCGCCAAACAGTTGGCATGCTGGGCGGAACCTTTCGTCCGGCTGCGGATTCCGAAGATGTTCAATCTTCGGCGCGATCCATTCGAGCGTGCGGATGAGAGTTCGAACACGTACTACGACTGGATGATCTCCCACGCCTATCTGGTGTATGCGATGCAGGCGGTCGTCGCCTCGCAGATCGAAAACTTCAAGGCGTTTCCTCCGCGTCAGAAGCCTGCGTCATTCAACCTCGACGCGGTGCTGCGCCAACTCGACGATGCGGGTGGGGGCGCTCATCACTGAGCGGGCATAAGCGTCGCCCGATGGCATCCATCCCGGCCCCGGCTGAAACAGCCGGGCGTTGCGCAGTGGAAGGAGGTGTCAAGTGACTGCAGAGCATGACCGGCTCGTTGAAGCCCGAAGCGGCGTCACACCGTGGAAGAAATGGGGACCCTATCTGTCTGAACGACAGTGGGGCACGGTGCGCGAGGACTATAGCGAATCCGGCGACGCCTGGAACTATTTCAATCACGATCAGGCGCGCTCGCGGGCGTACCGATGGGGTGAAGACGGACTGGCCGGCATCTCCGACGATGAGCAGCTTCTGTGCTTCGCCGTGAGCCTATGGAACGGTCACGATCCGATATTGAAAGAAAGGATGTTCGGCCTGACAAATGGCGAAGGAAACCGCGGAGAGGATGTCAAGGAGTATTACTTTTACCTCGACTCGACGCCGACTCATTCCTACATGAAGTATCTGTACAAGTATCCGCAGGCCGCGTATCCCTATGACGACCTCGTGAAGACGAATCGTCAGCGAAGCCGGCAGGAACTCGAGTACGAACTGATCGATACGGGCGTATTCGACGAAGACCGCTATTTCGATGTCTTTGTCGAGTACGCCAAGGCCTCAGCGGAAGACATTCTGATTCGGATCACCGCGATCAATCGGGGTCCGGACGCGGCCGCACTACATGTCCTGCCGACACTCTGGTTCCGAGACATCTGGTCATGGGCCGAAAACGTGGCTCGGCCATCGCTTCGCCAGGCGTGGGCAAGCAACACGGATAGCGTCATCGCTGTCTCTCACCCCGATCTCGGCGCCTGGCGGCTCTATTGCGAAGGCGCCGCTTCGCTTCTCTTCACGGAAAACGAAACCAATACCGAGCGCCTTTATGGCACTGCAAACCGGACGCCGTACGTCAAGGATGGCATCGACCGCTACGTCGTTCACGGACAAGAAGCGGCGGTGAATCCGGAGAAGCGCGGGACGAAGGCCGCCGCACACTATTCGATGACGGTCGGCTCGGGCGAGTCGCTCGCCGTCCGTATGCGCCTTGTCCGCGATACGCCAGAGCACCAGACCTCGGCAGATGACGGCTTCAGCAAGGCGTTCGGTAGCGCTTACGACGAAGTGATGAAAGCGCGCCACCGCGAAGCCGACGAGTTCTACGCGAAGGTCATTCCCGCCTCGCTGGATGCGGACGCCACGAATGTGATGCGCCAGGCGCTTGCCGGCATGATGTGGTCAAAGCAGTTCTATTACTACGACGTCGACAAATGGCTGACCGAACGCGGCTCGGACCCGTTCGATCCCAAGCGGCGGGCGCCACGCAACGATCACTGGCATCACATGTACAACGCGGACATCGTCTCGATGCCCGACAAATGGGAATACCCGTGGTATGCAGCGTGGGATCTCGCTTTCCACGTTCTCGCGCTGACTCTCGTGGACGAAGATTTCGGCAAGCAGCAACTCGACCTGATGCTGCGAGAGCGTTATCTGCATCCGAGCGGGCAGCTTCCGGCGTACGAGTGGAACTTCGGCGACGTCAATCCACCGGTGCACGCCTGGGCGACGATCTTTGCCTATCGCCTCGAGCAATACCGCTATGGGCGCGGAGATCTTCTTTGGCTCGAGCGGTCGTTCCACAAACTGCTGATGAACTTCACGTGGTGGGTGAACCGCAAGGATCGTACGGGCAACAATGTGTTCGAAGGCGGCTTTCTCGGCCTCGACAACATCGGTGTCTTCGACCGAAGCGCACCGCTGCCTACGGGCGGATATCTGGAACAGGCGGACGGCACCGCATGGATGGCGCTCTTCTGCCAGAACATGCTCGAGATCGCGGTGCAGCTTGCCTTGAACAACCCTGCTTACGTCGACATGTGCGTGAAGTTCGTATCTCACTTCCTGTGGATTGCATCGTCGATGCTGCGCACCGGAGAGAGCGGCGGCATGTGGGATGAAGAACACGGGTTCTTCTACGATGTGCTGCGGTTGCCCGATGGCCGCTCCGAGCGGCTGACAGTGCGCTCCATGGTGGGGCTGCTGCCGCTATGCGCCGTCACCTCGTTCGATGGAGCGCTGGTGGAGAAATATCCCCATGCTTTCGAGAATCTCAAGCGGTTTCTCGCGGCGCGTCCTGAGATCATGGCTTCGATCCACGACCTGACGGCTAAGGGAGTCGCCGACCGCCGCATGGCTTCGATTCTCAACGAAGCGAACCTGCGACGCGTCCTGTCGAAGATGCTGGACGAGAACGAATTTCTGAGTCCGTACGGCATCCGATCGCTGTCCCGATACCACGCGGAGCATCCCTACGTCTACCGCACGGGTGAGCAGGAATACCGGGTTTCATACTTGGCGGCAGAATCCGACACCGGCATGTTCGGCGGCAATTCCAACTGGCGCGGTCCTATCTGGATGCCGGTGAACGGGCTCATTATCCGCGCGCTGCTGCAGTATTTCAGCTACTACGGCAACGATTTCAAAGTGGAATGCCCGACCGGCTCCGGGCGTCACATGACGCTCTACGAAGTCGCCGAGGAGATCACCCGAAGGCTGGCGAGCATCTTCCTGCGCGGCAGCGACGGCCGCCGGCCGGTTCATGGCGGCACTCGGAAGTTTCAGGAGGATCCGCACTGGCGTGATTGCCTGCTGTTCTATGAGTACTTCCACGGTGACAACGGAGCCGGGCTCGGCGCCAGCCACCAGACGGGCTGGACGGGCATCATCAGCCGGGCGATGCATCTGTTCGAAACTACGACGCCGGACCAGTTTCTGCAGGCGGGAAGAGCCGCGGCTTTCGTCGAAGTACCGGTGACGGGCGCAAACACCGCAGACGTTCGAACGAGCAGTTGAGCATGCGAGCGGCTATGGGGCATGAGTGCCGAGGCCGTTGCGCAAGCCCTGACGAGGGCGGCTAGCGACTGCGACGAGGTTGAAGAACTACTAGAACGATATCGCCCGCATGCCCCGCGGTTCAATCTGCACTCGATGCTCACAACTCCACGATGAGGTGGTCACATGCATTGCGAATCGTCGAACGTGAACGCGATGTGGATCTCCGGCGTGTTAATGCTTTCCTTTGGAATAACGTGCAACGCACAGCAGCGATCCGCGCCTCAGGAACACGACGGTTGGCAGTTTTCGGTTACGCCCTATCTTTGGATGGCGGGACAAAGCGGCACGATTCGTGTGGGGAATGTCATCCCGGCGCAGAACGTGAATGTTCACTTCTCCAACGTCCTGAGCAATCTGGATTTTGGCGTGATGGGCACCTTCGAAGCACGCAAGCAACGCTGGTCGATTATTTTCGACGGGTTCTACATCAGCATGGGCAGGGATTCGGATCCGATTCTGGGTGGCGCGCTGGGCACGGCAAGGCTGAAACTCGAAAACAGTGTCGTACAGCTTGCCGGCGGATACCGCATCTTGCAAAGCGAAACGATGCCGGTAGATCTATACGCTGGCCTCCGATACACGAATCTCAACGCGGACCTGACCTTTTCAACGAGTCGCCTGTTGCCGGCGGGCGCCGCGCGAGGCACGAATGTCGATTGGGTCGATGGGCTGTTCGGTGTGCGGGCCGCCTACCAGTTATCGGACAGATGGTCTGTATGGGGCTCCGCCGACGTCGGCGCGGGAGGCAGCAACTACTCCTGGCAACTCATTGCAACGATTCTCTGGGATGCAACAAAAACGGTCAGCGCGAGTGGTGGTTTCCGCATACTCGCACAGGATTACAACACGTCTTCCTTTTACTACAACGTACGGACTGCCGGTCCATTTATAGGCGCGCGCATTCGGTTCTAAGGCCTGCCATCGACAATGCACCGTATCGATTGCCAAAAGAGACAGCCAGGCACAAGGCGCAAATACGGTAAGACTCATGCGGTACGCGCGTCAGACGCTCGACCAATAGACTTCCCTGATTGAAAGAGCGCATTGATAGATTTAAAAAACTATCGAATCAGTGTTTTAGCATTATCCCTTCAAGGACTTGATGCTTCACGTTCGCATTAAGCACTCGTAGCCGTATGACGCTTCATCGCTCACGGAGTCGATGCCCGGAGCGCTGACCAGGAGAAAGCAAGGCGCAGTCGAAACGTGCGCGGGTTGATGATCAGAGGCACAGGCGTCTCACTGCCGACGTCGACACGGGTGCTGATCGCATCGCTCATCCTTGGGAAGTCCGTTCGGGTCGCAGACATGCTTGCGTTCAACAATCGCTTTGCCGACAAACCGCTCGCATGGAAGGCGCTGATATACGCACTCCTCGCGCTTATCGTCCGTTATGTCGAACGGGTCTATGAAGTCTGGAAGGAGGCGCCCGGCCCGCACGCAGCCAGTCAGCAGACCGGGCCGTTGCCAACTAGCCGCTTCCTGGCCGTGCAGATCCTTCTAGTGATGTTGATCTTCATGCGTCATCGCCGAGCTGTCGCGAGTATTCTGCCGCGGAAAAATCAAGGCAATTTTCCTTGGCCCCTTGCCCGCGCGGCTCGAATAAGGCCGCTTCCACTTAACCTGCGTCACAGGGGCAGCGAATGACTGCGTTCGTCGATCACCCGGAGGTGTTGTTCGTCGTGCTTCTCGTGCTGTTCATCGGCGCGGTGGCCTTCGGTGCGTACGCGCTGCGGCGCATCGCCGTGCTGCCAGCGGAAGATCGCGAAGACTTAAACCTCATCCAGACATCCACTTTGACGCTGCTCGCGCTGCTGGTCGGGTTCAGCCTTTCAATGGCGGTGAATCGCTACGACCTGCGCAAGACGCTGGAGGAAAGCGAAGCCAATGCCATTGGCACAGAATATTCGCGCGCGGATCTTGCCGGAGCGGCCGCCGGCGCGAAGATCAAGTCGGCACTGCTCCATTACACGAAGCTGAGACTGGCAAACTACCGGACGCGCTCGCCCGAGGAGCTCGCGAAAAACGTCCGCGATACGGCAAATGTCGAAACGGAACTGTGGCAGCTCGTGACACAAGTTGCGAAAGAGCAGCCGACACCGATCGGCGCGCTTGTCGTTGCTGGCATGAACGACGTCCTGAACTCGCAGGACTACGCCGAGGCCGCGCGCATCAATCACATTCCCCTGGGCGCGTGGTATCTGATGATCATCATCGCGCTGCTCGGTTGCGTGGTGCAAGGTTATGGCGCGAAGGGCAACCTGCGCAAAGGGCTGCTCATTACGATTCTTCCGGTGACGGTCGCGCTGTCGCTCGCGCTCATCGCGGACATTGACAGCCCGAAAGGCGGACTCATCCACGTCGAGCCGCGGGATCTCGCGCGCCTGATGCAGTCGCTCGAGCAGTAACTCGCTTCCGACCTGGAGACGCTGCACACAACTCCGCAAACGCAAGACGCGATCTGGCGCTGCCTTGAGGTGGCACCGGACCCTGGAAGTTCTGGAACTTGGGCGCTCTTTCGTGTTGGGCGCGGCGCGGGGGCCTGCGGGCGGCGCGGTCGGCTGAATTCAGACGGGCAGGATTTGGGTGGCTTGCGATAGGCTACGATAGCGCAAACGACGTTGGCGACTTGGCCGGACCGGAGAGGAATAATCCGACCGCGGCCCGGGCGCCCTCGGCCCAGTTTGCTCCGTCGGCATGACGGCAACCGCGACACGGCATCGCACTTCTGATTTGGAGAATCAATGAGCCTCGCCAACTTCATTGAAGCCGATCTTTCCGGGCTGATTGACGACTGGACCGGCTACGCCCTTGCACTCAGCCAAGAGGGCAGCCAGCTCTCTGAAACGCAACTGCGTGATTCGGCCGCCGAGATATTGAGCGCGATTGCCGCCGACATGCGCGACACCCAGAGCCCAGCGCAGCAGCAGAGCAAGTCGCGGGGCGAACAGCAGGAACGGGAAACGAGCTTCGATCGCGTCGCGCAGCAGCACGCAGAGGCTCGTCTCTCGCATGGTTTCGGTATCAACGATGTCGTGGCAGAGTTTCGTGCGCTGCGGGCCACGGTGTTGCGACGCTGGCAGAAGACCTCACCAGACGGTGCTATAGCGTTTCAGGAAATGATTCGTTTCAATGAGGCAATCGATCAAGTGCTCGCGGAATCGGTACGACACTACGCGTATCGGACGGCGCGCATCCGGGACCTGTTTGCCGGCGTGCTTGCACACGACCTGCGCTCCCCGCTTGGCGCGATACTTAACTCGAGCGAAGTGCTTCTGCACGACGAAAGCCTGTCTTCAGCCAGTGTGAGAGCGGTCGCATTCGTACAGCGCGGAGCAATGCGCATGAAACAGATGATCGACGACTTGCTCATCTTCACACGCACCCGTCTGGGTGACGCAATGCCGGTCAGCTTTACGTCGCAGGATATGGGGCGTATCTGTGCCGACGCGGCGGACGAAGTGCGCGCGTCATACCCAAATGCGCACATCGACCTGCGTCTTGGGGGCACACTGCAAGGCCGATGGGATGCGAGCCGGCTCGGACAGTTGATGGTCAATTTGCTGACCAATGCCGTGCGATATGGCTCGGGTCCGATTGTCGTCGAAGCTAAGGGTCAAGACGAACAGGTGACCGTGATCGTTTCGAACGCAGGCGATCCGATACCGGAGGCCGCGCTTCCTACGCTTTTCGATCCGCTGACAAGGGCGGTTTCTCCTAACCACAGTGGGACCGCAGCCGGTGTGGGCCTGGGCCTTTACATCTGCCGCTGCATTGCCCTCGCGCACCAGGGCAGGATAAGCGTCGAATCGACGGAACGCGGGACTCGATTCATCGTGCACATGCCACGTTCACCGGCCTAATGGGATGGGAGCGGTCATGAGTAACTAGATCCAATGAAAGGCGACCGACACTTACGAACCTGGAGGCCCTTTCGTGCTAGCGGCCGACTTCCTTAGGTTCATCAATGCCGCCGAAAACGAACTAATACCCCGGTTGTCGTTTGTGCCATTTCAAGTTATCCAGAACATGTCAAAGGACCAACAGGTCTATGCACGTGGTCTCTGCCCAACCGCACTGCTAGCACTGCGTCGGAAGGATCAGGCGCTGGTACCGCAGCGGAAGGTTCTTCTTCACGCATAACTCCTTCTCATCAGCACGTCTCCCGGATCCGGGTCGCAAGCCACAGCACCGTTCCCTCATGCACGACCGTCTCTTGGCACTGCACGGTTGCGCCCCGGTGACGGATCAACGCCAGTTGCTGTGCCGGCGCTTTCTTCAAACGGCGGCTGGTGGCGAAAGCCGGCGCCGCCAGAGACGATTGCGATGATCGCGCCCACGACAAGCGCGGCAAAGGAGAACCAGCTCGCACGCGCCACGCCCCGAGCAGCTGTATCGGCCGTCTCACGCGCCGTTTGCTCGGCCTGCGGACCTGACGCGGCCGATGCTGCCGAGGCGACTGCCGCTTGTACTTGCTGTTTCGCGGTATCAACCATCGACGTGTTGGTGCCCGCCTGGTTTCCGGCAGTCGCGCCTACCTGCGCCGTCGTTGCGGCGACACTGCCGGCAGTACTGACCGCGCCGGTGATCAGCGACGTCATGCCGTACACAATAAGCAGCGTCATCACCGCCCAGGACAATAGGCCGTGCAGCCACCCCAGCACCGGTGCGCAGCGGCCTGCGTAGTAGGAGCCAACAAAGACTGCCAGTACCGTGGTGACGATGACCCAAACCCCGGACCCAAAGCCAAACCCGTGCAACGGATCGGGCTTCGACATTGGCGACAGCAGCGATGCCCCAATGGCCGTACCGAGAACGCTCATGATGAGGTAGACGACCATCGAAAGGATGACGCCAGCGATTATTGAGGCCCATGACAGCCGGGGCAGTCCATCTCGAGTGGTTAGAAGTTTCATGGGATCATCCAAATAGTAAGTGAACGCGTAAAGCCCGCTTTCAGCCGCGGCCTTTCAAGCAGCGCAAGCGTCGTGCCCATCAAATGTCGTCGGTGGCGCTGGACGCACGCTTGGGTGCCGATCTACAGACATTCGCCATTCCTAATTGAAATTCACGTCGACGCGAGCAAGTCCTTCGTCATACTATGAAACGATGATCGCGGCCGCGGGAAGGACCCGGAAGTGGCTCTTCCTGCCCTCCACCGCGCGCGTTTCATCGGCGCGCATGTGGCGACGCAATGTGGTGAACCCGTTCTGGAAGGTGGCGGAAATGTTAACGACGACGGTGGTTCTGTTGCTCCTTGGCGCGGCACTCGCCGTTTATCTCAACGACAAGAACGGCGAGAGCAGTAGTCTATGGGCGCAATGGGAGCGCGAACTAAAGACAACCAGAAAGACGCATGAAGATGCATGAGCTCGAGTTCAATGCATTTATCGCCGCGCAGACTCTATCGGAGAGGAAGAAATGATCGCTATCGCCGCAAAGCCTTATCGAGGCATCGCCGGATGCGGCGCTTTCCGGCAGCTCCAGGCTGAACATGAGCCCGTGCGGTGTTAAGGACCGGCATTTGCTGGACACGGTTGAACAGCCTGAAGCGCGAGGAGCCATGATGGGTGCAACCGGTAGACGCCCTAAAATCGTTCTCTTCCAGTCGAAATCTGTGCCTGCGATGCCTGGTCACTCTCAAAGCGACTTCCAAATATATGCCTCTTATCGCGGATCGCTTTCGAGTGGGTTCTACGGAACCTTGAAGGTGGTGCGCAAGACTGACGGCCGACTGCTTTATCCGTTTGATGGCGCCCCAGACATCGGCCCGTTTAGTACGAGTACGGGCGCCGTAGCGGCGGCGCAGCAGCGCGGCATTGCGATTGTCGACGGGGATCTCGCGCGGCCGGAGCTTTAGAATGAACACAACCCATCGCCCAGCCCGCTGAGCCGCTGAGTTCATCGCGCGACGAACATCAAACGTGGCGAGGCGCCGGCAAAGGGCGGGCCAGATTGCAAGGTGAGCTCCGTTACGTCAAATCAACTCAATGTGGCGACGCTTGGCCCGTTTTACCTCCTTTTGGGATTGTCCTGGACAGCCTTGTGCCCGACATAGAATTTGGATGATCCGGGAGCCGTTAGCAGGCCGGGCGGTCATCTGGAATCCCGCCAACGACCTTATCCGGCTGGGATGGTCGCTTGCGACGGCACGCTCAATCCATGCCTATATGCGGGGCAATACAGTGAATTTCTACGCTTTTCCTGGGCCTTCGCTTGCCGCCGTCAATTGCCCATCGTGAAGCTGGACGAGCGCCCGTACGACGTACTGCCGCTTTCTGGCCTGACGAAGCGTCGCGTCCGTGCGCTGGCCCGGTCGCTGGGCGCCGAGGATCGTTTGGTCATGAAAGTGCCCACCGCGGATCTGGAATTGCTGACCCTTCAGCGTCCCGACGAAGATAGCTACGGTATCAGCTACAAAAATATCGACGACTTTCTCGAAGGCAAGGAAGTCACTGCCGAAATCACCTCTAACATCAAATGCTTTTACGAGGCGACGTGGCAAAAACGCTCGCTGCCGGTGGCAATACTGCCCGATGGAAACTAATACGATGCACTCGGGCTGCGTTGCTCGACACAGTCGGTACGCTGCAACGTGACGGAAGTAACGCCGGGCAGCATCATTGCCCGCGACGCGAATCGGCGAAACGCCGAGGCTTCGCCATAGCAGTTAAATTCGAGACGCCGCTGACCCAGCTGGTGACTGCAAACAAGCCCCTCGTCAGCCATGAGTGCGAGCACACGGGATGGGTCGATCGGCGGGGCGCCGCATCCAAGGAGTGTTATGGTCGCACGCATGTCGCCTCCGGTCTGTCGGTCCTGCAATTCGTTGCCGCGAACCTGAATTTATGATCCATACGTCGCTACCGACCGATGGCAGCGGATTTTGGTCCCGCTGGGTCCGTCGTACGACAACGGTGGCGCGTCCGCGCCGACGTAACCTCTCACCATGACTTCTAGATCGGCCCGGTCGGTCTCGGTCGCAGGCGTCTCAGGAGGCGTCTTCGCCTGAATATCCCTCGGTTGCGACTGAGTGAGGTTGGATTCGGCGTTGTTCATTAGCAGGCCTGTCTGGTTTTAGTCGCCGATAAGAAGGAAACTTCCCATTCGCATTTCCTGCAACTACCTTCAGCATCGACCATGCCTCAGCCGCGACCTGGCAACGCACGCACTCGGCGGACAAGAAGGCCGAGTCCTCGGCACAGCAGTTGCTCATTCTTAAGCCCGACATTTCAATCCAGGGAGCATCCCGTGAAAACAAATATGGCTATCCGCGCAACGACAATCGTCGCGCTACTTGGCGCTTTCTCGCCAGCCTTCGCTCAAACACAAGCTGCGAGTACGACACAAGCCAACGACCTCTCTCCAGTCGACAAAGCGTTCGTGCAGGCCGCATCCGAATCAAGTTCGACCGAGATCGACACGGCAAAGCTCGCCACGAAGCAGTCCCAGGACAAGGACGTTAAAGACTTCGCCCATCAGATGATGATTGACCACACCAAGCTGACGGTTCAGCTCAAGATGGCGGCGCCGCACGGCGTCGTAGTTCCCAAAGATAATTCGGATCCCGCAGTGCTCGACGCGCTCAAACCGTTGAAAGGGAAGGCGTTCGACGCTGCCTATATCAAGACCGTTGGTGTCGAAGGACACCAAAAGGCGGTCGCAGCCTTTCAGAAAGAAGCTCAAGAGGGACAGAATGCAGATCTGAAAAAAGCTGCCGCAAAGGCGCTGCCGACTATCCAGCATCATCTCGAGATGGCGCAAGCGCTGGCGGCAAAGAAGGGGGTGAAGTAACGACCGCGTGATGGGTGTATACCCGACTTACGCTATCGCGCGCTCTGGGACGCGGCATATCCATTGCTGAACAAGCACTGCTTCCAATACCGCGGTTACACCGGACCATGTCTAGGCGCGGGAGACGTAGTCCGGTGCTTTCGGCGAGAGGAATAAAGGGTCCTTTGATGCATGGGTGCGTCCGCTGAAAAGCGGGCCGCTACAAACCAACCGGAGAAATTCATGGCTGCAAAAACCTTAAACGACTTGTTCGTGCATGCGCTGTCGGACGTCTATAGTGCCGAGAAACAGCTGACTAAGGCGCTTCCCAAGCTCGCCCGAGCTGCGACCAATCCTGAGCTTGCCGCCGCCTTCAAGACCCATCTTGAAGAAACACAGGGGCAGATCGAGCGAATTGACCAGGTGGTCGAAAACACGGACATCAAGCTCAAGCGCGTAAAGTGCGTTGCAATGGAGGGGCTCGTTGAGGAGGGGCAGGAGCAGATTGAAGAAATCGAGCAGGGGCCCATTCTCGACGCGGCCTTGATTGCAGCTGCGCAGAAAGTCGAGCACTACGAAATCGCGACCTATGGGACGTTAGCGGCGCTCGCAAAAAAGCTAGGCTACACCGACGCGATGAATCTGCTGCTTGAAACGCTAAAAGAAGAAAAGGCAACGGACGAAAAACTGACGTTGTTGGCCGAGCAACAAGTGTCCGAAGAAGAGGCTGGAACGCCGGCCGTGAAGCAAGCTGGAAAGCGAAGCGTGAATTAACGACACCTGCCGCGGCGCAGCTATGGGCCGCGGCGCGCCCGATAGCTGCGCCCGCCGCGGAATGAAATTGCCGGAGAGCGCGGACGACGTTGTAGCTGAGGGTGGCGAAACGCGGCAAGATGATGCGCGCATCGGTGCTCCTGACGCCGTTCCGTGTCCCTCGTGCACAGCGATTCGACGGCAGACTGTGACGACGCACGACAAACGGCACCGAACGCGGCCATCGCCGCCCGAGGGTGCAACAGGGCGAGGTCTGCGCTGTCGTTCGACGCGGCCCCAACTGAGCGCCGAAGGTACTACTGCCGTTGCGATCTAATCAATCGGCTCCCGATGAACTGGCAAGTCCGTTCTGATGTAACAGTGGGCATATAAAGTCGATTATGGGTCGGACCGCGCCCAAGCGCGGTCCATGCGTCAGACGCTCTCTGCTGCACTCAGACAGCTTTACCCGAGCCAAGGTCCGCGCCGGTGGTCGGGTCGGTGGTTGGATCGGATGCGGTGCGCGAGGCCATCGACTGAAGCACCTGCACGTCTTCTTCAGACACCGTAACGGTTGCCGTTCCGTCGCCACCGTCGACAGCCGGCTGTGGGTCCTCCACAAATTCCCAGTCGCCGCCTTCGTTCCACGGACCGCGAGCGTCGCCCCCTTTGGACATGTTGAAGTACACGCTTGTGAATTCCGGGTTACCTGGCAACTTGCCTTGCGGGAAGTTCGGCTGAATGGAATGCAGCGCTTTTTCGAACGACTTCTGGTGCGCGATCTCACGCGTCATCAGAAAGCCCAGTGCGTCCTTGATGCCAGGGTCTTCAGTGACGTTGATAAGCCGTTCATAGATGATCTTCGCGCGGGCTTCGGCGGCGATATTCGAACGCAAGTCGGCAGTGGGCTCACCGATCGTGTCGATGTACGCTGCAGTCCAAGGTACGCCTGCCGAGTTGGTCAGCGACGGGCCGCCGCCGTACAGAATCGAGGTGATATGCGAGTCATTGCCGGCGCCGGTGAGCGACCTGTAAAGCTCCGCCTCCTGCTCGACGCCCTCGGCCAGTTGACCTTTCGCCCCTTTGTTGAGCATTGCCACAATCGAACCGATGACTTCGAGGTGGCTGAGTTCCTCAGTAGCAATGTCGAACAACAGATCCTTCCGGCCAGGATCGTCTTCACCGACCGCCTAGGTGAAGTAGCGGCACGCAGCGGCTAGTTCGCCTTGCGGCCCGCCGAATTGCTCCAGTAGTAGATTAGCCAGACCGGGGTTCGGCGTCGCAACGCGGACGGTGTATTGCAAGCGTTTGTTATGGACGAACATATCAACGGCTCCTTTCAGTGGGCACATACGCAGCCCGTCCCGGCACCGCGTACACAATGATTATGAGAAGTCACCTTGGAGCGACCGAGCGGAGCGACTAAGCGTCACTGTTGTCCTTCGCCTCAAAGTCTCAGCGCATCGAATGTGCACTGGGCGTGTTGCGGCACCTGCCGCGTGACGAACGGGGCCGCTTCGCGCTTCGAAACGCATTCACGGCCCACCGTAGTCGCGCAATCCTTATGCCATCCTCTTGACTGACCGTCCCCTCGACGGTAATCGCGGAACGTCGATAAGTGACCCGCTGATCTGCGCTCGTTAACCGCTTAAACCGGTCGATTCAGGTCTGTGTCTTGTGGATCGAAACAAGATGTTCGATTGGCCGTCGTTGCGAATTACTGCTTCGACGAACGAGGTGTGTCGATCCACTTGAGCCGCTCTCTGACAGTGCCAAACACGGAACAGAGATGTTCGAACGACCGGCCGGATCTGTTACCGTCGGACCTAGATAGAGCCTTTTGGCACAGATGTCGGATGCGGTGCGATCGCGGCTCGTATCGCGGCCTCCAATTGACCAAGAGTGAAAGGCTTCGGAAGCTCGGACCATGCGAAGCTGGGTTGCATTTGCGGCGGGATGGTGCTCCCTGAGGCAAAGATCACTCCAAGGCCTGGACACATCGCTTTCGCTTGCTTCGCTAACTCCAGGCCCGACATGTCGGGCAAGTTGATATCGGTGAGCAGCACATCGAACCGGCGCTGGTCCAGCGCTGTCAGCGCTCCCGAAGCGTGCGCCGTGGCAGACACCCGATGGCCCAGCAGTTCGATCAGCTCGCACACGGCTTCGCAGGCCAAAGGGTCGTCCTCGACCACCAGGATGTTCTGAGCCGGCGTTTGTGCGGCCTGCAGTTCGCTCGCCCTGGCATTGTCCTTCGCGAGCGTCTCACCGGGAGAACCGAGCACGTGTCGAATCTTGAACGCCAAGTCTTCGCGACTATAGGGCTTGCTCAGAAGCTCTACGCCTTCATCGAGACGCCCCGCGTGGACGATGGCGTTTTGCGTGTAGCCCGATGTGAAGAGCACGCGTAAGTCAGGCTGTAGCCGCCTTGCCTGCCGAGCCATCTCGGGGCTCTTGAGCGTTCCTGGCATAACCACATCAGTGAAAAGAAGATCGACATGCATGCCACTGCTCACGACAGCGAGGGCCTGCTCTGCGTTGTCCGCTTTCAGCACACCATAACCGAGTTCCTTCAGCATCTCGATGACCGTCGCCTGAACCTTGTGGTCGTCTTCCACGACGAGGACGATCTCGTTTCCACCGGGTGTCGGGCCGGTCGTACGGCGCACCGGCTCGTAAGCCTGCGCCGTCGACCTGGGGAGATAGATGCGGATTGTCGTGCCGTGTCCCGGTTCGCTGTAAATGCGGATATGGCCGCCGCTCTGCTTGACGAATCCATAGGCCATACTCAAGCCCAGCCCGCTGCCTTCTCCTTCAGGCTTTGTCGTAAAGAACGGATCGAAGGCGCGTTCAAGGATTTCCTGCGTCATCCCATTGCCAGTATCGGTGACGGCCAACATCACGTAGTGACCGGCTGGCACATCGGAAAGCGAGCGAACATATCTATCGTCGAGCATGGCATTGGCAAGCTCGAGCGTCAATTTCCCGCCGTCCGGCATCGCGTCACGGGCATTGATCGCCAGGTTCAGGACGACGTTTTCCAGTTGATGCCAGTCCACCATTGCGTTCCACAGGCCACCGGCCACGACCGTTTCCACCTCGATGGTTTCCCCGATCGCGCGGCGCAGCAAATCGTCCATGCCGCGGATCATGGTGGCGAGATTCACCGAGACCGGCCGAAGCGCCTGACGGCGGCCAAAGGCCAACAGCTGCGAGGCGAGCTTGGCACCGCGCTCGACCGCATCGAGCGCGTTGGCGAGACGCGCGATTGACCATTCGTCACACGAGGCGCGGCTCAGTAGCAGGTCGAGATTGCCGCGCAGCACTTGCAATACGTTGTTGAAGTCGTGGGCCACGCCCCCGGTGAGCTTGCCGATTGCTTCCATCTTCTGCGCCTGGAAAAGCGCCGCCTGAGTCTGCTCGAGCGTTTGTTGGGCCTCGTATTTCTCGGTGACGTCACGCGTGATCTTTGCAAAGCCGATCAAGGTGCCCGACTCATCCCGTATCGCGTCTATGACCACGTGTGCCCGAAAACGGGTACCGTCGCGGCGGACACGCCATCCCTCGGCTTCGAAACGCCCTTCTCTGGCGGCCGTGGTGAGCGCCCGGTGGGGCACGCCAGCCTCGATGTCTTCAGATGTGTAGAAGCGGGAAAAGTGCGACCCAACGATCTCTTCCGTCGCATACCCCTTGATACGTTGCGCGCCCTGATTCCAGTTAGTCACGTGTCCGTCGGGCGAGAGCATGAAAATCGCATAATCGGTCACACCCTGCACGAGCAGCCTGAAGCGCCGCTCGCTCTCGATGACGGCGTCATGGGCGCGACGTTTCTCGCTCTCGTCGCGGACGACCTTCACGAACCCGCGAACATGCCCATCCGGCTTTATGAGGGCAGTGGTGACCACGCTTGCCCAGAACACCGAACCGTCCTTTCGCCTTCGCCACCCTTCGGTCGTGTGGCTGCCGTGCTCGCGGGCGTCGCGTAGTTCGGCTTCGTAAGTCTCGGCCGAGCGCGCATCGGAGGCGAACAGGACGGAGTAGTGCCGCCCGACGATCTCAGATGCGTCGTAGCCGTAGATCGATGCGGCGCCAGGATTCCACGAGGCGACGAACCCCTGCGGGGTCAACGCAAACAGGGCAAGGTCGATTGTGGACTGCGTCCAAAGTTGCACCCACTCCGATAGTTCGACGCGCTCTTCACTACTTTCCATGTGTGTCACTGCCTTGCTTTGTTGCTTCGTGTGCGCCGACACTCGGACGCTCGAGTCCGCGGCCGTTTGCGTCGTCTGAATTTACCTGATCCAGCACGCGCGCTCCGCATACCAGGAGGAGAGGTGCTCGCTGCATGTTTTGAAAAAAGGGAAATTCGACACCAATGGAAGCAGAGTCTTCCGGGACCCTCGAACCACCTCATCCACCGAACGACATCGACAGATCTTCGTAGATCCTCCCCTGATGGTGTGGCGGTAAGAGGTCTACGGGCATAGTTCCTCTTCGCGCAAGCCAAGGATGGACGAAATGCCTTTCTCGCCGGAAAAAAGACCACCCTCGGGCGGTGGTTAGGAAGTTGGGGCATGCGGAACGCCTGCAACGGGTGGACTAACCCCAACACGCAGGATAAAACCTGTAGCAATCCACGTTCCACAGCGATGTTGCCATCGGCGGACTTCCGTACGAGCGCTTGTTGTGACCATCTCATTAGATTCGCTTCGCGCCTATCACGAGCGCACTCGCGCCAACCTCGTCGTTTTTCCATCAATGGCGCGGATCAGCGCTTCTGCCTCGCATGGGCGCTATCACTTAGACGCCGTGCTTTGCCCGTGCCCGTTCCACAGAGCGGCCTCAGTTGCCTCTGGCCGGTTCCCGCCGGGCGCTTCTGCGCAGGACATCGGCGGGCACGCCGAATGTTCGGAGGAACGCGCGGCGCATACGTTCCCGGTCCGCGAAACCCGTTTCCTGGGCCACCACGTTGATCGTGTGGCGGCCTTGCTCAATCATGAATCTGGCTGCTTCCAGGCGAAGCTGTTCCACAGCCTTGGCGGGCGACTGGCCGGTTTCGGCCAGAAAGGCACGGCTGAACTGACGAGGACTGAGGTTCGCCACTTCAGCAAGCTCCTCGATGGTGAGCGGATTGCGAAGGTTGCGGCGAATGTGCGTGAGGACCGATTCGATCCGGTCGGACTTGGGCGTCATATCGAGCAGCGCGGAGTGTTGCATCTGCCCACCGAGACGACGCTGATTCATGACGAGGAGCCGCGCGACCATTTTCGCGGCGTCGGCGCCCAGGTCGTCGTCGAGCAGTGCCAGCGCAAGGTCGATACCGGCCGTCATTCCGGCCGAAGTCCAGATTGGGCCGTCGTTGACGAAGATCCGGTCTTCCTCCGTGATGACGTTCGGGAAGCGCGCCCTGAATTCCGACGCATGCGCCCAATGCATGGTCGCGCGCCTTCCCTCCAGCAGCCCGGCCTCGGCCAGAACGAATGCACCGCTGCATATCGACGTAATCCGTCTCGATACCCTGGCTGCCTCTTTCACGAAAGCCACCACGGCAGCGTCGGGCGACGGGATCTTCATTTCCGTGATCGAGCCTACGATGACCGTGTCGAATGCGGGATCGCCAAATGCCTCGGTCTCCAGCTTCATGCCGCCCGAAGACTCGACGGGACCACCGTGTTCAGACAACACATGAACGTCGTAGCTCTTGCGTCCATCGGGCAGGTTCGCAATCTCGAACACCGTCAGGGCGGCGAGGCTCATCATCTGAAATCTTCTCGGCACTATGAAGCCAATCCGGTGCATATCTGATCCTGCCGTTCGCAAAGGGAACGTGATGTGAATGTGCGCTGCCCGGGCTGCAGTCCCGGAATGAAGCCTCTTGATCCGAGACAGCGCGCAGTCCGCGCTCGAGCGAGGAGTGTCATGAATGGTGGCAACAACGACATGGATCGTAATGGCTCGCGACGTTAAGGTACAAGCACTTCTCTCACCGCTTCGCAGCAACGAAAGGAACACCATCATGTCGAAAATCATCCGGGCCGCAGCCGTTCAGATCGCGCCTGTTCTCTATAGCCGGGAAGGCACTGTCGATAAAGTCGTCAGAAAGATTCTGGCGCTCGGCAAGCAAGGCGTCCAGTTCGCGACGTTCCCCGAGACCGTCGTTCCCTACTATCCGTACTTCTCGTTCATCGAATCGCCGTTCGCGATGGGCGCCGAGCACTACAAACTGCTCGAGCAGGCGGTGACAGTACCGTCGGACACGACTCGGGCAATCGGCGAAGCGGCACGACAGGCCGGAATGGTGGTGTCGATCGGCGTCAATGAACGCGACGGCGGGACGATCTACAACACGCAACTGCTATTCGATGCCGATGGCACGCTCGTGCAGCGGCGCCGGAAGCTCTCGCCGACTTACCACGAGCGAATGGTCTGGGGAATGGGCGATGGTTCCGGCTTGCGCGCGGTCGATACTGCCGTGGGACGGGTCGGGCAACTGGCCTGCTGGGAGCACTACAACCCGCTCGCACGGTACGCGCTGATGGCAGATGGTGAAGAAATCCATTCGGCCATGTACCCGGGTTCGTTCGCCGGTGATCTTTTCTCCGAGCAGATCTCCGTGAACATCCGCCAGCACGCGCTGGAGGCGGGCGCCTTCGTGGTCAATGCGACCGCCTGGCTGACTCCCGAGCAGCAACAGCAGATTCTGCGGGATACCAACACAACCCAGCTCGGCCCGATTTCCAGCGGCTGTTTCACCGCGATCGTGTCGCCGGAAGGCGAGTACATGGGTGGCGCGCCGCTGCGTGAAGGGGAGGGCGAGATCATCGCCGATCTGGATTTCTGGCAGATCGACAAGCGCAAACGCATGATGGACTCGCGTGGTCATTACAGCCGTCCCGATGTGCTCGGGCTTGTGATCGACCGCACGCCGAAGCTGCACGTCATCGAGCGGTCGGTGCGCGCACCGGTTGAAGAGCCCGCGAGCGATCTCGAAGAGCTCGCCTGAGCCTGCGTGTGTAATCAGCGATACCGTCGTCGAGTGCGCATCGCGCGAGTGCGATGCGACAAACGCATGAAATTCAACCAGGCTGCTTCGAGCCGATTCCGAACGAGCAAGCAAAATGGACTTCAACGATGTCATGCTGGAACGCAATGCCGACTTCGCAAACACCGCGTTCGCCCCTGAACTGAAGATGATGCCGTCGACGGGGACGGTCGTCGTCGGCTGCGTCGATCCTCGCGTCGATCCCGCTAGCGTGCTCGGCCTGAAGCAGGGTGAGGCGGCCGTCATTCGCAACGTCGGTGGCCGGATCAACAAGCCGTTGCTGGAAACGCTGGCGGTGCTGAGCGTCGTAGCGAAAGCAGCAGGACGCCCCGATGGTGCGCGCAATCTCGTCCTGCTTCAGCACACGGATTGCGGGATCATCGGCTGCCACAAGCATGCACCCGCGTTGCTCGCGAGGCATCTTGGTGTCGACACGGACACGCTTGATGAACTCGCCATCACCGAACCATACGAGGCAGTGGCGCTCGACGTCGCAGCACTCCGGGCGAACAACAACCTTCCCGATGACCTGATCGTGTCGGGACTGGTTTACGACGTCAGAACGGGCCTCGTCGAGACCGTCGTTCCTCCCGCGCCTTTACGGGAAGCTGCAGGCTGAGACCGGCTGGCGGAAAGGACCGGCAGCGTGTCGGGTCTTTCCTGAATGACTGCCGCTGTCGCACATGACGGAGAGCCGCGGTCCGCTTCGAAAAACGTTTGGACAGCGGCGCAAGCGCGAATGAATTTCAGCTGGCTCAGACGTCGCTCATCAAGACTGCGGAAACGCAAGGTCGCGTCATGCTTGTTGCGCTCGGGACGCTGCCTACAAGTCCGCATGGCGGCAGCGGGCCTTGCGAAGCCCGCATGATCCGCGAGCTTCGCACCACCTCTTTCCGACGACGCGTTAATTCGCCGGCTCGAGCAAGCCGAGCATCGTCGGTTCCAGTCGCCAGTCCGGCGTGTGCAAGAGCGGCCATGCACCCGGCGAATCCGGCGAGTTGAAGTAGACGATGGCCGTGAGCGCCGGCATGTGCGGCAGCACGTCGCGCAAGGCCGTCAGTACCGCATGCTGGCGCTCGGGCGTGCCTTCCACGCCCAGTTCCGCGACGATCACCGGCAAGCCGTACTTCTGAACGCGCGCGTACTTCTCTTGCAGGATCGCCCGCGCCGATGGTGCGCCTTCCTTCGCACCCAGCGCGCACGTCGGGCAATCGAAGACCGACAGGCCCACTTCGTCGGCATAGCCGCGTCCCGGAAAATACGCGGGCAACGACGTATCGCCGCGCGGCGACCAGACGAAACTCAGGAGCTTCGAGCCAGCGCGGCAGCGGTCGACGAAATGCCGGTAAGCGGCGATATAACCCGCTGGATCGTTCGCGGCCCACGGATAGCGGCCGGTCGCGGTTTCCATTTCCTGTGCCCAGCGCACCTGCACGTGCGATTCGAGCGAGCGCAGCGCGCTGCACACGCCGTCGATCTCCGCGTCGTAGGCGCCGAGCGTCACGTCGCGCAGAAGCGTATGCGAATTGCGCGATGGGGCCGTCCACGGTTCGACCGTCACCATCAGGCTGCGCTTGCGCAGGCTCGCGTAGTTGCCGGCTTCGCGGATCGCAGCGGGCGCGCCGGGGTCGGCCCAGGACACGAAGATATGCTCGACGTCGAGCGTATCGGCGAGTGCATAGGCGTGGTCCGGATCGTAAGCGCCGATCTTCGGCGGCTTTGCGGCTACCGCGGGCGTGATCGCTTCGCTGCGCCACATCAGCGCTTCGACGCCCTGACCGAGCCGCAGATAGCCGCCCGCGAGCAATACGAGCGCTGCCGTGATGAACAGGCCGCGCCGCGCCAGCGGACCTTCGGCGAAGAGCAGTCCGAGCGTCGATCTGCGATGCCCGCTTTCGCGCGCATGCGCCACCACGATCACGATCGCGATGCCAAGGTACACGAAGGCGTTGAGTATCGACATCACGTAAAAGCCGCGAGCGTTGTCGGCATCATCGACGAGCAGGACCGGCAGCGCGCAGATCAGCACGAGCCAGAGATAGGGCGCAACGACGCGCATGGGCGCGACCGGATCGGCGGCCGCGGTCTTCGGCGTCACGCGAAACGCGAACTCGCGTCCTCGCACGCAGTCGAGCGCCGCCGACACGACGCCGAGCAGCGACCAGGGCCAGCGCGCGAATAGAAACGCAAGCCCTTCCCACGACACGACCTTCGCGCTGTGCGGGCGCAGACAGCCCGTGGTTTTCACCCAGGCCATCAGCAACAGAATACTCGCCGTCACCGGAACCGCGTGCAGCAGGTAATCCGTGTAGGGCACGTCCGCCCAGACGCGATGCGTGAGGAGCGCGATGACCGGCATCGCGACACTCGCCGCCATCGTCAGCGAAAAGAGCGGATACCAGAGCTGCGCGAACAGAAACTGCCCCTTCAAGCGCAGCGGCAGGCGGCCGAAGTACCTCGACGTATAGCGGAACAGAAGTACCGCGAGGCTCTTCGACCACTGGAACTCCTGCGTGACCATGTCCGCGAACGTGCGGGGACCGTCGCCGCTCGCGATTGCGTCGAGTGCGTGCACGCCGTTCCAGCCGTGAGCGTTCATCATCAGCGTGGTCGAGTGGTCCTCCGCGAGTTCCGGGCCGAGACCGCCGATATCCCGCAGCGCGCGCGTGCGCACGGCATAGTGCGAGCCGATGCAAAGCGGCGCCAGCCCGCCGTTATGCCCCGCCTGCAGTGCGCCGTGCAGCGCCGCTTCCGCGTGCAGCCGGCCGCGCGCCGCCCAGCTTTCGGGCGCGTTGCTGTCGCAGATGCTCGGCGCCGACACATAACCGACGTTCGGATCGGAGAACGGACGCAGCATCGCTTCGAGGTAGCCCGGCTGCGGCACGTGGTCCGCGTCGAGCTGCGCGACGAAATCATAGTTCGCATAGCCGAAGTGGTCGTAGAAGTAGGCGAGATTGCCCTCCTTGCAGCGCGTGCGCCGGGGCCACGACGCATTGTGGTAATCGGCCACGTCCTTGCGCGTCGAGAGATGCACGCCGTGGCGCGCGCACCAGTCGATCGTCTCGTCGGAGGGATCTTCATCGGCGAGCCAGGTGTCGTGCGGATAGGACTGCGCAAGCATGGCGAGCAGCGTCGTCTGCACGATCGCGAAGGGTTCCGACGGCGCCTTCGTCACCACCATCGCCACACGAAGACCTGCGGGAACCGCCCGCGCGCGATTCGGCACGCGGGCGCGCGAGAACACCAGCACGAAGTAGCCTGGGATGACCGTGGTCCAGAAGAGCACCGCGCAGTTCACCGGGTAGCGAAATGCATCGACGTTGTGTTGCGGCTGCAGCCACCACGCCCAGAACCCGAGGAGGCTCAGCAGCCAGCATGCCGCCAGCACGGTGAAAGAGATGCGTTGCCTTCCGGACAGCAAGGGCACGAGGTAGGGCGCGGCGAGATTCGGCGTGTCCGCCTCGCTCGCCGGGCGGCCACGCTCCGCCTCCAGTTGCTCGGGACGGGTGACCGGCGTGCTCATACGGCCTCGCTTGCTTCGACAGCGACAAGAACGTCCCCGCGCGCTTCGTGATGCGCAGGTTTTGCCGGCACGACGAACGGAGCAGGCGTGCGCCGGGCGCGCCGTTCGGTGGCGGGCGCGCGTCGCCTGCTCACGGACTTGCACCCGATGCGCACGTACTGACGAAAGCCGCTCTCGCGCACGGCGTCTTCATCGAACAGATTGCGCAGGTCGACCATCACCGGGTCGGCCATATAGTCGGCCAGCTCGCCCAGATCGCACTCGGTGAAGTCTTTCCAGTCCGTCAGGATCACGAGCGCGTCCGCGCTGCGCGCCGCGCCGACCGGCGTCGCCGCCACGCCGATGTTCGGCAGCATGCGCGCGGCTTCGACCGGGCGGGACGGATCGTACGCACGAACCTTCGCGCCGCGCTCTTCGAGCATCTGGATGAGGCCAACGCTCGGGCTTTCGCGCATGTCGTCCGTCTGGCCCTTGAAGGTGAGGCCGAACACGGCGAGCCGCTTGCCCGCGACCGAACCGCCGCACGCCGCTTCGATCTTGTCGAACATGACCGTCTTGCGGCGCGAGTTCGCTTCGATCGCTGCCTCGACGATGCGCATCGGCACGATATGTTCGGACGCTGTCGCCTTGAGCGCGCGCGTGTCCTTCGGGAAGCACGAGCCGCCCCAGCCCGGACCGGCCTTCAGAAACGCCGCGCCGATACGCCGGTCCAGACCGATGCCCGCCGCGACGCGATCGACGTCCGCGCCGACGACCTCGCACAGATCCGCGATCTCGTTGATGTAGCTGATCTTCACGGCGAGGAACGCGTTGGCCGCGTATTTGATGACCTCGGCTGTTTCGATTTCGGTGGCGAGCACTTCATAGCCGTTCTGCGCGAGCGGCGCGTAGATGCGGCGCATGATGGCGGCGGCGGCTTCGCTGTCGGTGCCGAACACGACGCGATCCGGATGCATGAAGTCCTCGATCGCCGAGCCTTCACGCAGGAACTCGGGGTTGGACGCGACCGCGAACGATTGTCCCGGCGCGAGGCAGCGCTCGGCCACGCGCTGCACTTCGCGATTCGTGCCGACGGGCACCGTCGACTTGGTCACGAGCACCGTGAACTGGTCGATGTTCGGCGCGACTTGCTCGGCCACCGCCATCACATAGCTCAGGTCCGCGCGGTCCGTGCCCGGATGCGAGGGCGTGCCGACCGCGATGAACACCGCTTCGCGCCCCTTCACGCTCGCCGCTAGGTCGAGGCTGAAGCGAAGGTTGCCGCGCTCGGCGTTGCGGCCGACGAGTTCGTCGAGGCCCGGTTCGTAGATCGGAATGCGGCCGTTGTTCAATGCATCGATCTTGGACGGATCGTTGTCGATGCAGATCACGTCATGTCCCAGTTCGGCCAGGCACGCGCCACTCACAAGTCCGACGTAGCCGGTCCCCACGATTGCAATACGTACGCTCATTTTGTTGCTCCCCGATTCGATTGATCGATTGCTTCTGGTCTGTGTTGGTCTTCTTCTGCCCGTTGTGCGTCGCGCGTTCAGGCGGCGACCGGGCTATCTGTTTCGATGAACCATTTCGCCGCTGTTTCGACCATCGGTCCGATGTCCGTGTACTGCGGCTTCCATCCGAGCACGCGCTGCGCTTTGTCCGCCTGCGCCCAGAGCGCGGGCGGGTCGCCCGCACGGCGCGGCGCGTGCATCGCGTTCACGGGCTTGCCGGTTGCGGCGTGCACCGCGTCGAGCAATTCGAGCACCGATGTGCCGCGTCCCGTCGCAAGGTTGAATGCGCCGCTGTCGCCGCCTTTGAGCAGGTGAGCCATCGCGCGCAGATGGGCATCCGCGAGATCGTTGACGTGCACGTAGTCGCGCACGGCGGAGCCATCGGGCGTCGGGTAGTCGGTGCCCATCACCTTGAAGGCGGGAGCCGTGCCGAGCGCGGCGCCGATCGCGAGCGGAATCGCGTGCGTTTCCGGATCGTGACGCTCGCCGAGCTCGCCTTCGGGATCGGCGCCCGCCGCGTTGAAGTAGCGCAGTGCGATCCAGCGCAGGCCGTATGCGTGTTCATAGTCGGCGGCCATGCGTTCCGTGATGAGCTTCGTGAAGCCATACGGGTTCACCGGTTGTTGCGGCGTGTCCTCGGTGATGGGCAACACGGCGGGAATGCCGTAGGTCGCGCAACTCGACGACAGCACGATGCGCGATACATCGTGACGGCGCATCGCGTCGAGCAGCGATTGCGTGCCGCCGACATTCACGCGGTAATAGCTCGCCGGGTGCTGCATCGACACGCCCACATAGGCGAGCGCGGCGAAGTGAATCACGATGTCCGGGTGATGCGTCTCGAATGCGGCGTCGAGCGCATCGGCATCGAGCAGATCGCCGATACACAGCGGGCCCCACTTGACCGCGTCCGCGTGACCTGTCGAGAGATTGTCGAAAACGATGGGCGTATGACCTGCACGCGCCAGCATCTTGCACGTATGGCTGCCGATATACCCGGCGCCGCCGGTAACGAGTGCTTTCATGATCAGCATTCCTCCGCGAGCGGCGTGAGCCAGAGCTCGGCGCTGAAGTAGGCAATCGTCGACGAGAGTCCTTCGCGCAGCGGAATCTGCGGCTTCCAGCCGAGCAGCGATTGCGCGATGCCGATATCGGGACGGCGTTGCTTCGGATCGTCCACAGGAAGCGGTTTGTTCGTGAGCGTCGACGAAGTGCCCGTGATGCCGATCACCAGCTCCGCCAGTTCGCGCATCGTGAATTCGCCGGGATTGCCGAGATTGACCGGACCTTGCGGCGCTTCGGGTGCGCGCATGATGCGGAAGAATCCTTCGACGAGGTCGTCGACGAAACAGAACGAACGCGTTTGCGAACCGTCGCCATAGATCTCGAGCGGATCGCCGCGCAGTGCCTGCACGACGAAGTTCGAGACGACGCGTCCGTCCTGAGGGTCCATGCGCGGACCGTAGGTATTGAAGATGCGCGCGACACGCACGTCGGTGCCGTACATGCGGCGATAGTCGAAGCACAGCGTTTCGGCGGCGCGCTTGCCTTCGTCATAGCATGCGCGCGGACCGACCGGATTCACCTTCCCGCGATACGACTCCACTTGCGGATGCACTTCCGGGTCGCCATACACTTCGCTCGTCGATGCCTGAAAGACGCGTGCGCCGGTATCGTAGGCGAGATCGAGGCAGTTCTTCATGCCCATCACGTTGGTGAGCATCGTGTGGACGGGATCGACCTGATAGGTCGGCGGCGAGGCGGGGCAGGCCAGGTTCCAGATCTCCGACACGTCGATCTGCGGCAACGACACGGAGATATCGGCTTCGATCAACGTGAAGTGGGGCGATGCTCGCAAGTGCGCCACATTGGCGCGTCGGCCCGTCATGAAATTATCGACACAGACCACCTGCTTTCCTTCCCGCACGAGGCGGTCGCACACGTGACTGCCCAGGAATCCCGCGCCCCCCGTTACCATTACAAATGGCCGGTCGTTCGTTTTACTAATTAATGTATTAGTCATTGTGGTCTTTTGATTTTTGATTTCTTGTTCAGGTATTCGGTCCATCTAAACGATGACCATCGACCGCTTTCCCTGTCTTCGGTTTGCTCATGCCGCAGACGAATATTCGACGTACAAATGTGGGGCCTCTGTTGTGCCACGCACAAATTGCCGCTGTTTGAATGACGAAAACGTTTGGCGGAAAAAAATTCTTGGCAAACGTTTGCGTTTCCGCCCGGGAAATGCGATCTAAAACGCGCTGCCCCGACCTGGCAGCCGGATCAGTTGCAACTGGATTCTGTCGAAGGCAATCCGCTACGAGATTTCCCGGAATGGGCGTCGGCACGACGATGAGGGAACCGGCGCACGAGCACGTCGATAACGCAGGCCGTGCGTCCCCAGGGCGCTACCGTCCGGACGCATGCGTTGACCACGCCACGCGTCACACTTCACTGCGCTTCAGGAGGTAATCCAGACCGCCAGCCCGGTACCATCGGTACCCGTACGGTTCCAGCACGACGGTGTGATGTCCTTTCGAATTGCCCTGGCTGTGATCGTCCGAGAGCAAGTTGACGAGCATGGCGTTCTCGCCGGCTCCTGAGCCGACCCGGAACTTCACCGTGCACGCGGCCGGGCTGAAGTTGTGCAAGCAGACCACTGAGTTGTTGCGCCAGTCGTACCGCAGCGCGAGCACATCTTCACGCGAGGCCGGCAGAATCGCGAAATCGCCCCAACTGATTTCAGGCACTTCCTTGCGCATGCGAAGCATGCGTTCGGTCCAGTTCAACAGCGAGTTCGGATCCCGACGTTGGCTCGCGACATTCACGCGTTCATACCCGTACGGTCCGTCCGAGATGACCGGACAGACCGGGCGCGGATGCTTCGTGAAGCCGGCGTGCGGCTCGCTCGACCATTGCATCGGCGTGCGCACGCTTTCGCGATCGGGAAGACGCAGATCGTCGCCCATGCCGATTTCATCGCCGTAACGCACGACGGGCGTTCCCGGCAACGTCAACATCAGGCTGTACGCGAGCTCTAGCCGGCGCCGGTCGCCATCGAGCATGGGCGCGAGACGCCGACGAATGCCGCGTTCGTAGAGCTGCATGGCCGGATCGGGGCCGAACGCAGCGAAAACGGCTTCACCCTCCTGACGTGACAGCCGGCCGAGATCGAGCTCGTCATGGTTTCGCAGAAACACGCCCCACTGAGCCGCTGCCGCGCGCGATTTCGTCGACTCGAGCGCATTCTTCAGAGGGCCGGTATCCGCGGTCGCGAGCGCATAGAACGTGTTCTGATTCACCTGGAAGTTGAACATCATTTGCAGCCGCTCGCCGGCGTCGCCGAAGTACTGCATGTCCGTGTCGGGCAGCACGTTCGCCTCCGCGAGAATGATCGCGTCGCCTTGGCGCCATTGCAGAAACTCGCGAAACGTACGCAGCATGTCGTACTGTTCGACGGGCCTCTTCACCTGCGCTCCCTTCGTGGCGATGACGAATGGCACGGCGTCCATGCGAAACCCCGAGACGCCGAGCTGGATCCAGAACCCCATGATCTTGAGCAACTCCGCCTGCACATAGGGGTTGGCGGTGTTGAGATCGGGCTGGAACTCGTAGAAGCGATGGAAATACCACATGGCCGCTTCCTTGTCATAGGTCCACGTCGACCTTTGCACGCCGGGAAAGACCACGCCGTCTTTCGCGTGCGCCGGCCGCTTCTTCGACCAGACATACCAGTCGCGATACTTCGACTCCGGGTCGCGCCGTGCGTCCCTGAACCACGGATGCTGGTCCGACGTGTGATTCACGACGAGATCGATCATTACACGCAGGCCGCGTTGACGGCATGCGTGTGTGAACTCTGTGAAGTCGCCAAGCGAGCCGTAGCGCGGATCGACGTTGTAGTAGTCGGTGATGTCATAGCCATTGTCGCGACCCGGCGATGGCTGGAACGGCATCAGCCAGATGGTGGTGATGCCGAGCCCCTGCAGATAGTCGAGCCGCCGCAGCAGGCCCTGGAAGTCGCCGACGCCATCCGCGTTCGCGTCCATGAACGTACCGACCGACAAGCAGTAGATGATCGCGTTCTTGTACCAGAGGTCGTTGACCATATGCTTTGCAGGAGGTCCGGTTCGTGGTCGGATGGCTCGCGCTGGCGACTCGCGCGGCAGGGCATGTCCGAGTGTAATGGCCATCGTTCAGACCCGGCAACTCGATACAACCCTCGGCATTCACGTGTGCATGGGCGGCGCCGGGATAACGGCTCGCGATGGTCCGCGGCCTTCTTGTTCTGACGCGATCTCGAACTATCCGACAGCCGAAACGGTATCCCGATCGCGCACGATCCAGTCGCTGAAGAGCTTGACCTTCGGTTGATGCGCAACGCGTCGTAGAGGAAGTTGCCCGCATGGACCGGGCTCGTCGAATCGCCCGCGATGATGCAGTCGCGTCGACAGGGCGCTCAACGCCTCGCGCGCGTCGCCGACGATAGCCACGTCCGGATGAACGTCGCGCATGACCTGGTGTGCGTCGATGTCGATGCGGATGAGTTGTCCGGCGACCGCGAATCGGCGCCGGCGGCGGGGGCGAAATCATTCTCGACGCGGCTGCGTCGCGACGACAATCGAAAAGATTTCATGAGGCGCATTACCTTCCTGCATGAGCGGGAAGTCACGCCTGGGCAAGAGCGATGGGGAGGATGGCACGTCGACGACTGTCGTGCCTTCGAATGGATGCGTGGTCGCTCGACGCGTACGCCTCGCGCCTGGAGCATCTGCGGGTGACGCACGCCCGAAGCGGTCCGCAAGCCGGTGGGACTTCGCGGTCGTTGCTCCACTATGAGTCGCGTAGAACAGGCGACTCGAGCCGCAGTTCGGAATAGAACCCGGGGCAGGTCAAGGTGAGGATGCGATCCGTGCTAGGCACATTGCAATTCGTTTCCCTTGGGAAGGCCGAGCATCGTGGCTGGCGAGCCTGACGGAGGCGCCTGTTCGCGGGTCGTTGTGCCAAGAAGATCAAGCAGGACGGTCAAGCGATGACGATCGCGGGCCGATAGTCCTGGAAGCACGAGAAGTTTTTCTGTCTGGGCTGCCCAGTATTCACGGCGGATCAGCGTCGGTCGACAAATCAACGTATTGATCGACCGTTCAAGCTGCTTAATGTCGCTTTCAAGATTCACACTCATCTCCTTCTGCCGGGCACCCCGCGCATCGATGCGGACTTGCTTCTGCGATCACACGTCGCGGAGTGTGACGTTCAGACATGCCGTTCACGGCGGGCCTCAAAGTCCAGTCTTGCGCAAACGTTAGCTTCTCCGCGTGCTGTTACCACTTGTAGCTTGTTGGGGATAACGGCATCCGCTCAACGGGACTTGATGGGGGTTTACGCGTATTTCCGACACGGATGATCCGCGCGTCCAAGAGCAGTCTGTAGGTCGGCTAACACCGCCCCGTGGCTCCAAGGTCCGATGCAAAACCTCTGTCTGCGCCCCGGGTTCGCGTTGCCAGGCTTCCGTGTCCGAGCGTCGAGAAGCTTGGCAGGACCGGCCTTGACCGCTTCCCCATAACGCTTCTCGACCAAATGCTCCGGCTAGCCCGAGGAGAATCGAAACCGGCGAATCATCGACGCGCTTTTTTGACGTGCGCCAACGCACCATGATGATGCTGCAGGCGAACTTCCATGTCTTCGTCGGGTGCACCTTCGCGCACGTGCGACAATCGAATACCCCAGCTCCGGTGTGATCGGCGATACCGCAGCCAATATCGATCACTTCGACCAATACGCGGGGCGCGTCTTGCCGAAGCCGCACAGAACTCTGGCCACCCCTTCTGATATTTGAAAGGAAAAAGGAGAGCACCGATGCCGAGCGTTGAACGAGCGCGACCGGCCACGCTTATCGACTCTGTATGGCGCATGCTGCTTCGCACGGGATATCAGCTCGCTCGCGTGTGGTGGCACCTTCGACGGCCTCACCATGAAGGCGCGCTCGTGGCGATCTACGTCGGACGAACGCTCTTGCTCGTGAAGTCATCGTATAGGCCCGAATGGAATTTGCCCGGCGGCAGTGTGAGCGCTGGTGAGACGCCTTATGAGGCAGCATTGCGCGAACTGGACGAGGAGATCGGCTTCTCGTCACACGCGCTGATTCCGGCGGGCAGCGCCTGCGGTGTCTGGGATGGACGAAGAGACACCGTGCATTTCTTCGAACTGCACCTCGATTCCATGCCCGAACTACGGCTCGATAACCGTGAGATCATCGATGTGCATTTCGCATCGCCCGAGGAACTACGCGGCATCGCTCTGACGGAGGCGGCCGCTGCATATTGCTTCGCATGAGAATTCGAAAGATCGGCAAACGCGTGAGGCTTGCAATCAGCAATGACCATAACGGATCTCGACATCGAACGTTGCGTGCTGGATCTGCTCGGCCGGCGCGCTGAAACAAGCTCGATTTGTCCATCGGACGTTGCGCGCACGCTTCTTTGCGATGAAGAGGAATGGCGCGCACTCATGCCCTCGGTACGGAAAGTGGCTGCACATCTGGCTTGTGACGGAAGAATCGTCATCGCACAAGGCCGGGCGACGCTGAACCCCGAACTGACTATTCGTGGTCCGATTCGTTTGCGGCGTGGACCGACATTCGCCGCATCGGAATAGCGTTACGCGTCGCCCGACGCGGCGATTAACCGTCCAACGGAAATATTCGGCACGCACGGTCTAATTCGTCTCATTCCTGCCAGATATGGCAATCCCGACCAGACGGAACGCACATTGCTAGGCAAGACAACGGACATTACCTTCCGGTTCCGTTTAAGCAGAGGCAAGCATGACCGACTTCGAAACCATCTATATCGGCAGCGAAGAGCCGGATTCGCTCGACGCACGCATGTTATGCGATGAACGCTCGGCCTACCTCGCGGCGATGACGGGGAAGAGCGCACAGCAGAGCATTGCATATGGCGACCTGCGGAGCATCCGCGCCCGTTTCGTGCTGGCGAGAAACTCGATGGGCGAAGCGATGGGATGCGGAGCGATCCGACGGCAAAGCTACAACGTCGCCGAAGTGAGGCTTTTATATGTTCGTCTGCAATATCGCGGTCTCGAAGCGACCTTGCTGTCACATCTCGAAGGACAAGCACGCTTGCTGGGCTATCACGTGCTGCGGCTCTGCGTTACGCCGGCCGAGCGGGGTGCATCGCGGGCCTGCGAAGCTCGTGGGTACCGTCGCATGTCGGTCGAGCCCGGCAATCGTTCGGCGGACAGGTCTGTGTGGTTCGAAAAAGCACTGGGCGACTTCGATACCGCTATCACGCCCGCCGCAACAGGACTGTCATCCCGCTGAATTGCAACGAACCTTGAATGAAGCGCGAACAGCTTTCGCGATGATCGAATCAACAGAATCGCAGGGCTAACGACACCAAAGGTGGTGTGATGGCCAACGGCATGGCGGACCTCTTCCGGCGCTTGACCACAGGCGTCCATGTAATCGGCGTCGCGCACGGCAATCTGCGAAATGCGTTCACTGCGAGTTCGGTCTCAATGGTCTCCTATCGCCCGCTGCTCGTCGCGCTCAGCATCAATCCGGAACACGCGTCCTATGCGATTCTGAAGAGCGGGCGGGTCTTCTCGATCAATGTGCTGCGAGCGGACCAGCAGGCATCGGCCGAGCACTTCGGAACGCAATCGGGCCGCGCGGTCGACAAACTATCGTCGGTGCAGTGGCGTGCAGGTCGTACGGGGGCGCCGCTATTGCCCGACGCGCTTGCTTATTTCGACTGTCAGACGGTCACCGACATCGAGGCCGGCGATCATCGCCTGGTGGTGGGCCAGGTCGTCGACGGCGCGGTGCTCGATCCGGATGGGCAGCCGTTGCTCTACGCAGCGACTGGAAACCTGGACGGGAGTGCCGATCTGTACCCGACGGATTTCCGCGGACTGGAACAGGTTCGATGCCGGCCTTGAAAGGCCGAGTCCGGTGAAAGATTCATGGCGAGCGTTGCATGTCCCGCTGAAACTGCTGGCGCGTTGGCCTAATATAGCGCCCGATGAGCCGGTCTCCGTGAGCGGCATTGGCGCGGGCAGAAGCGAGAAAAACGGCGCCCGTATGTCCTTCGAAAGGTCCGGTTGATAAATTTCTGGCTCGAACTACTTCTGCGGCCCCGAATATGAGTCGACAAAACCCACTGCCCGATGCAGAGCCGATGCACACCGTGCCCACGACGTCGAGTCCGGGCTACGCGAAAGCCAATCCGATCACGCGGGCGTTCGACGCGTTCGCGAGTGCCGTCACGCGATGGGCGGGCTCGCCTGTGGCATTCGGGCTCGCCGTCATCTCGGTCGTGATATGGCTCGTGTCCGGACCGATGTTTCGCTTTTCCGAAGGCTGGCAATTGGTCATCAATACAGGCACGACGATCGTCACGTTCCTGATGGTCTTTCTCATTCAGCAGAGCGCAAACAAGGACAGCGTCGCGCTTCATCTGAAGCTCAACGAGTTGCTGGCGTCCCATCGCCTGGCGAGCAATCAGTTGATCGGCATTGAAGACGCGACCGAGGACGAGTTGCGCAAGCTCGCCGCCGCCTATCTGAAACTCGCATCGGAAGGCGACGGAGGCCCTCTGAACATCGCGGATGACGACGGGGCGGCCGCCGAAATCGCGCGGCGGCTCGCGAGGGCGCAAGACAAGACTGCGGGCAGGCGCACAGCCTGAATCGGTCACTCGCTTTCGAGAACGGCAGACGGAAACGCATTCACGCCGAGGATCTCCTCTGCCGGGAGCGGCCGACTCAGAAAATAGCCTTGCACGAAGTCGCAACGCGCCTCGAGCAACGCGTCGAGTTGCGTGACGTGCTCGACGCCCTCGGCGATGACACGCACGCCCAGACCGTGCGATATGTCGATCATCCCGCGCACGATCATCTCGATGGAGTCGTCGGTCGCCATGCGCCCGATAAACGACCGGTCGAGCTTCAGCATGTCGGGCGCGAAGTCGGCAAGGTAGCGCAGGCTCGAATAACCGGTGCCGAAATCGTCGATCGCCACGCCCACGCCGAGTCGCCTGAGCGCTCTGAGCGTCTCCTGCGCGAGCGCGGGATCGTCCATTAGCGCGCTTTCGGTGATTTCGATGTGCAGGCTGGAAGGCGACACGTCATGACGGCTCAACGCGTCGTGGATGACATCGACGATGCGGCGGCCGCCGAACTGCCGCGCAGACACGTTGATCGAGACACCGAGCGGCGTGGCCGTCTTTTGCCGCCATCGGGCGAGCTGGCTCAGCGCCTGTTCGATGACCCAATCGCCGACCGGAACGATGAAGCCGCTCTCCTCCAGAATCGGGATGAACGCGCCTGGAGGAATCAGGCCTCGCGTCGGGTGACGCCAGCGTATGAGCGCCTCGACGCTATGAACGCCGAGCGAGCGGGCGTCGTAAATCGGCTGATAGTGAAGGACGAACTGGTTTTCTGCGAGCGCCGCAGGCAGGTCCCGTTCGAGTTCGAATTCGACGATGCGCTTCATGGCGTCTTTCGCGGCGAAGCAAAAGCCGTTGCGTCCGGCCTTTTTCGCGGCGTACATGGCGATGTCGGCACTCGTCAGCAGCGCTTCGTGATCCACGCCGTCGTCCGGAAACACGGAAACGCCGATCGATGCCGTCACACACGCGCCGCTGCGGCTCGCCTGTCCGCTTTCGGCTATTCCCCGCAGCACGGCCTCTACCTCGCGCGACAGAGCGTCCTTGTCGGCCGGGGCGGCGACGAGCGCCGCGAACTCGTCGCCTCCCAGACGGGCGACATAGGCATCTGGCGGCAGCACAGCCTTGATGGTGTGACCGACCTCCCGCAGCAGCCGGTCTGCAGCGGTGTGGCCGAGGGTATCGTTGAGCACCTTGAAGCGGTCCAGGTCGATGAACATCAGCCCGAACGGCAGCCCGGCAGCGCATAGCGCCTCGATGCGACGCACGAGCGCGCAGCGGTTCGCGAGGCCCGTGAGCGCGTCGGAGTAGGCGAGACGGTCGAGCTCGGCCAGATGCTCGTGCTCGACGGTCACGTCCTCGCTGATGCCGACGATATGCGTCACGGCACCCGTTTCGCTGCGCATGGGAAAGCCGGTGCTGCGTATCCAGCGAACCTGCCCGTTCGCGCGTCGAATACGGTACTGGATGCGGCCTTCAGCCGACTCCGCGACGATCCGGTGCATCTCCGCCTGCAACGCGGGAAGGTCTTCCGGCAGGACGAGATCGAGCCAGGCGGCGGGATGGGCGTGAAGCACCGCCGGCTCGATGCCGAACACGGTCCGGGCGCCCGCACTCACATGATGAAAGTAGGTGAAGTCCGCGCTATAGGAGTAGAACACCATGCTGACGTGCGCTTCCATCTCCGACATCAGCTGCTCCTTGGCGCGCAGGTCGATGCTGAGCGTCCGTTCGAGCGTGACATCGGTGGAGGCGCAGAGCAGCGCGAGCACGCGGTGCTTGCGCGCATCCATGATGGGGATGAGGCGCGAATGCCACCATTTCGGCTGTCCCTGCGTCGTCGCGCACGCGCCTGTGAACGCGGTCCGGGCGCCACGCAATGCGCCGTCGAACGCAACACGGGCGGCGCTGGCGTCTTCGCCGGACCAGAAGCCGAGCCAGTTTGCGCCCGCCAGCGCCTCGGGCGACGGGGCCTGCATCAGCTCGGCGCCGAACTCCGAAATGCGCAGCATGTGGCCGTTCACATCGAGGAGCTTCATGCACTCGCGATTGGCGTCGAGCAGCGCGCTCGCGAGGGCGTGCGCGGCGACCGCACGCGCCTCTTCACCTCGCAGGTATCGCCAGCCGAGCGCGAGGACGCCGGCGCCGGCGCCCGCAGCAAGCAACAGCCGCACGCCAGGCGACAGGTCGCCGAGCATCTGAAAGATTATCGACGCGACGCCGCAGCCCGCCATCGCGATGAGCATGAGACCGGGAACGCGCGGCGACACGCCCCGGGCGTGGCGCGCAAGGACGAAAGACAGGAATTGCTGATTCTGCGGGACAGCGCTCGGCGCCGCGGCTCTGTCCGTGGCACTCGCACCGCTCTCATCCGGCATCGGGCGGAATGCGTCGTTCATTCGTGGGACGGGGTCTCTGTAATAGTGCGTCGGTTCGATCGGGCGAACCGCACGGTTCAACGTATCTGCGTTAACGTCAACAACGCCGGAAATCTTGCGGGCTGATCGCCGCGAAATGTTCAGCGTCACGATCGAAGCGGGAAGCAATTACCGACAACGGCGTGCCGATTGGCAGAGGCCCGATGAGTTGCCGGTCTCGTAGTGCATCGAATGACCGCGGCACGATGGTTGCGTCAGCAGCGTGCAAGCTTCGCAATCCGGCGGCGGCGATGCCGCATAACAGGAGAAAGGTCATGGATGATCAGAAAGAGCAAGACCGCATTCGTCGTCGCGCCTATGAGATTTGGGAGCGCGAGGGCTCGCCTGACGGACGCGCCGAGGAATTCTGGCAGCAGGCGATAGCATCCATCGAAGCCGAGGATGCGCAAGGCGCTACGAGCGGCCAGAACACGAACGGTGACGCTGCGCAGGAAGCCGGGGAACAAGCCCGAGCGACCGGACGGTAAACGCCTCTCCTGATTCATCAGAAGAAAAGGCGTGGCGTCGCTTGTTATGGCACACGCTGCTTCGAAAACGCGGCGCCGACAAGGCGGTCCAGTGTTCCGTTTTGGTCTACGGATTGCTGATCCGTTGCGTCGGCCGGTAGTCGCCAACGAGAACGGAGAAGACAGAGTGGACATCCCGAGACAGGTCGTGTCGTTTCTCAGCTCTCGCGGCCTGATGCTCGCGACGGCCGAGTCGTGCACTGCGGGCCTTATCGCTTCGCTGATCTCATCGGTGCCGGGAAGCGGAGCTTGCCTCGATGTTGGCTTCGTGACTTATTCGCCGACTGGCAAGGCGGGCTTCCTCGGCGTACGTGAAGAAACGATGAAGCAGCACGGACTGACAAGCGAGGCGGTCGCGCGAGAAATGGCCGAGGGCGCGCTGGCTCAAGAGGCGTGCTGTGCGGATGTTGCCGTGTCGAATACGGGCGTCGCCGATGCGCCTCCCGGAAACGACGGCCCGCCGGCCGGCACGCAATGCTTTGCCTGGTCTTACAAGCTGCGCGACGGTCGCATCCAGACTTTCAGTGAGACCAAGGTCTTCGAGGGTGAACGCAACGAAGTCCGAAAAGCTGCCGCGCTGTATGCGTTATCGCGCATCGAACACCATTTCAACGAGATGCGGCAAGGCTGAGCGAACGAACAGGGAGGCGAGCATGCACGAAAGCAGGAGTGAATGGCAACAATGGCAGCAACAGGTCATCCGCGAACTCGGCATCGCCGGCGATTTCGATGTGGATGCAGAGCGCGAGCGTCGCATCTCCTTTCTCGCCGACTACCTGTTTTCACAGGGACTCAAGACGTACGTGCTCGGTATCAGCGGCGGCGTCGATTCTTCGACGGCGGGACGTCTTGCGCAACTGAGCGTCGAGCGGCTTCGTGCACGCGGCTATGAGGCTCACTTCGTCGCTGTCAGACTGCCCTATGGCGCGCAGCGCGACGAGAAAGACGCGCAGCTCGCGCTTCAGTTCGTGCGTCCCGACGAGACGCTGACCGTCAACGTGAAGGGGCCATCGGACGAAATGTTGTCATCGTTAAAGCAGGGCGGCGCACAGTACACCGATGACTTCCAGGAAGACTTCGTGCTGGGAAACATAAAGGCACGCGAGCGGATGATCGCGCAATACGCGATAGCGGGCGCGCGGCGCGGCGTCGTCATCGGCACGGATCACGCGGCGGAGTCCCTCATGGGCTTCTTCACGAAGTACGGCGATGGCGGCGCGGACGTGCTGCCCCTGTCGGGACTCACGAAGCGTCGCGTGCGCGCGCTTGCGCGTTCGATGGGTGCGGCAGACTCACTCGTCATGAAGGTTCCGACCGCCGATCTCGAGACGCTCACGCCGCAACGACCCGATGAGGAGAGCTACGGCATTACCTACGAGGACATCGACGATTTTCTCGAGGGAAAGGAAGTAAGCGAGGAGGTGCTTCTCACGATTCGGCGCTTCCATACCGCAACGGAGCATAAGCGTTCGCTTCCCGTCGAGGTGCCGTCAGGCGGCGCGGCGGGCGTTTGACAAAGTGCCGAAGCGACCGCTTCGGCCGACGTCCCTGTAGACAACGGAGCAAGCGTTGAACCGCGAGCGGATCAAACGCATGCTCCGAACGATGGAATCTTATGCCTTCGACCGTAGAACGCACGCGCAAGCCGCTCGACCGACAACTGGAAAATGCGCTGCGTAGAGTATTCGGCTTTCCGCATCTGCGGACCGGACAAGAAGACGTCATCCGCAGCGTGATGGACGGGCACGATACCCTTGCTGTCATGCCCACCGGCGCGGGGAAGTCGCTGTGTTACCAGTTGCCCGCACTGCAATTCGAAGGCATGACGCTCATCGTCTCGCCGTTGATTTCGCTGATGCGCGATCAGGCGACGAAGTTGACGCAAGCCGGCATTGCGACCGCCGTCCTGAACAGCGCACTCTCCGCGAGCGAAGCGCGCGACGCAATGGATGCCCTCTCCAAAAACGCGTTGCGCATGCTGTTCGTCACGCCGGAGCGTCTGGTCAGCACGGAGTTCCTCGACGAACTCAAGACGCCGGGCTTCCCCGGGATCGCGCTCGTCGTGATCGACGAGGCGCACTGCATTTCGCAGTGGGGACACGACTTTCGTCCCGCGTATGTCGAGCTCACGCAGGCGCTCGCGCTGCTGGGCCGCCCGCCGGTACTCGCACTCACGGCGACGGCGACGCCCGCTGTCATCGTCGATATCGTGCGCGAGCTCGCGATGCGCAAGGCCAATATCATTCATACGGGTGTCTATCGCGACAACCTGCGCTTCGCCGTCGAGCAGATGACGAACTCCGAGGACAAGCGCAAGCGCGTCGTCGAACTTGCGTGCAGCGAGAAGGGCAGCGGCATCATCTATTGCGCGACAGTCGCGGAATGCGACGCGCTTCATGCGGCTTTGGTCGAAGCGGGCGTGATGGCGCAGCGGTATCACGGCAAGCTCGCGGCGAACGCGCGGTCCGCGTCACAGGACGCGTTCATGGAAGACCGGGCGCGTGTGATGGTCGCCACCAACGCATTCGGCATGGGCATCGACAAGTCCGATATCCGCTTCGTCATCCATGCGCAGATGCCGGGCAGTCTCGATGCGTACTATCAGGAAGCAGGCCGTGCGGGACGCGACGGCAAACCGGCAAACTGCACGCTGCTGTTCGAACTGAAGGACAAGCAGGTGCAGCAGTTCTTCCTGAGCGGCCGCTATCCGAGCGCGCAGACGATCGAACGCGTCGCGCGCACGGTGCGTGAGCTCGCCAACGAGAACAGCGGCAAGACGCTCGAGAAGCCGCTTGCGCGCCTGCGTGAAGCGTTGCCCGACGTGGGCGCGAACAAGCTCCGCGTCGCGGCGACGTTGCTCAACGACATCGGCATGACGCGACGCACGCGTCACGGCGGCATGAAGCTGATCGATGAGGACGGCAGCAAGGCCGCCGCGAGACTCGACGAAGCATCGAATGCTTATGTGGCGCGAGCGGAGCGCGACCGCGCGGTGCTGGAAAGCATGATCGGCTATGCGCAAAGCGCCCGGTGTCGATGGCGCATCCTGCTCGATTATTTCGCGCACGACACGGATGAAGCACGCGCGTGCGAAACGGTCTCCGCCTCTGGCGCGCATTACGTCATGCCCGGCGACGAACTCGAGGGAAAGACCTGTGGGGAGTGCGACAACTGCCTGCATCCGCCCGAGGTCATCGAAAGCCCGCGCGAGCTTGTCGAACAGGCCCGGTTGAAAGGCGGGGCAAGACCGAAGCGGACGGTGCCCGCATTGGAGCGGGGCGAGCGCGTCCTCGTGCGGCGCTATGGCGAAGGTGTCGTGGAAATGGTCAGCGGCGAAAGCGTGGCCGTGCGTTTTCCTCACGATGTGACGCGCACGTTCATCGCGCGGTATCTGAAGCGAAGTGGCGCTGCGTCATCCTGAAGCCCCCAATAGCACGAAGAAATCGACCGCGCGATGGGCAAACCCGTCTAACATGCAACGAAGCCGCTCCGGTTCGACGCGTCGCGCATTCTGGCGCGTGCATTGCTATGAACGACTATCGAAACACTCGTGCGAACCGCGTCTGCATGTGCAGTGTTCGCGCAAACGGAAGGTGCAGATGAACCGCAAATTTCGCCTTGTAACGATTGTCACGCTCGCGTGCGCCTGCATGTGGGGTGGCGCCAATGCATGGGCCCAGCAAAACGGGGGGCCGCCGGGCAATGCGTCAACGCGCGGCGAGTCCGGGAAGTCCGCCGGCGTGGAGGGCGGCGCGGGTGCGGCGGGCCAGTCGGGAACGGACCCCGCCACGTTGAGCCGCACCGAAGAACAGCGCGTTCAGAACAAGAACGCGCAGGGCGCATCGGCTTCTTCCGACACCCGCAAGCGCAAGGACTGGAAGGAGTGACGCCGGGCGTATCGACCGATGCAGCGCGTACCCAGGTGCGCCGCCGCATCGTTGCCGACCTGTGGCGCGCGGTGTGGGCGTGGCGTTATCAGACCGCCGCCGCCATCGTCCTGATGATCGGCGCGCGGCTCGCGGTCGTAGCCGTGCCGTTGATGCTCAAGCGCGTCATCGACGAGTTCAGTCATCCTGCATCGGCCGTCGTCTTTCCTGTCTTTCTCGTGCTCGCCTACGTTCTGTTGCGCTATCTCGGCGACGTGCTGAACGAGGCACGCGACGTGGTGTTCAGCATCGTCACGCAGCGCACCGTGGCGTCCTTTGCAGAGCGAACGTTCGCTCATCTTCATGCCCTGGGCGCGCGCTTTCATGCGCAGCGCGAAACCGGCGCTGTCGTGCGGGACGTGCAAAAGGGCGCGGACGGCGTCGGATTTCTGCTCGGCACCGCATTCTTCACGATCGTGCCGGTGGTGATCGAAATCGGCACGGTCGTCGCCGTGATGATGAGCAGTTATGCTATCGAATTCATTTCGATCATCGCCGCGACGTTCGTGCTGTATTCCGTATGGACCCTCATCTTCACGCGCTATCGCATGCGCTTCCAGCGCGCGGTCAACAAGCTCGAGGCCCAGTCCGACAGCCGGCTCGTCGATAGCCTGCTCAACTATGAAACCGTGAAGTTCTTCGCGAGCGAGCGCATCGAAACGAACCGGCTCACGAGCGTGCTGGACGATTGGGTGCATGCGCGTGTCGCCAATCAACGCGCGCTGACGCTGCTGCACGTGGGGCAGAGCACGATCATCGCCGTCGGCATCGCGGCGGTGATGCTGCGCGCCGCGCAACAGGTCGTCGCGGGCACGATGAGCGTCGGCGACCTCGTGCTGGTGAACGCGTATATCGTGCAAGTCTGCAACCCGCTCAACACGCTCGGCTTCGTGTTTCGCGAGACCAACGACGCGTTCGTGAACGTCGAGCGCATGTTCAACATTCTTCTGTCGCGCGGCCGCGTGCGCGAGGATGTGGACGAGGCAGGGGCGCAACCGCTCGTCGTGACGGCGGGTGAAATCGAGTTCGATCATGTCGAGTTCGGCTACGATCCGGCGCGGCAGATTTTGCGCGACGTCGATTTTCGCGCGCATCCAGGCAAGAAGCTCGCCGTAGTCGGAGGCAGCGGCTCAGGCAAGTCGACGCTCGTGAAGCTGTTGTTCAGGCTTTATGAGCCGACCGCGGGCGCGATACGGATCGACGGACAGGACCTCGCGCACGTCACGCAGAACAGCCTGCGCGAGACTATCGGCATCGTGCCGCAGGACACGGTGCTCTTCAACGATACGATCGCCTACAACATCGGCTATGGCCGTCCCGAGGCCACGCGCGCGGATATCGTGCACGCCGCGCGCGCCGCACAACTCGATGGCTTCATCGAGCGCCTGCCGGATCACTACGAGACCCGTGTCGGCGAGCGCGGCGTGCGGCTCTCGGGCGGCGAACGTCAGCGCATCGCGATCGCGCGCGCGATACTGAAGAATCCGCGCATCATCGTGTTCGACGAGGCGACCTCCGCGCTCGATACGCGTTCTGAACGCGCGATCCAGAACGAGCTGGATCGTCTCGCGAAGGGACGCACGTCAATCGTCATCGCGCATCGGCTCTCGACCGTGGTCGATGCGGACTGGATACTCGTGATGGAGCACGGGCGTATCGTCGAGCAGGGACAGCACCATGAGCTGCTCGCACGCGACGGCGTGTATGCGCGCATGTGGTCGCTGCAGTGGCAGCAGGGCGAGCTGGAGCACGCGCAACGAAAGGTCTCGGCGCAGGCGGTCGGGCTCGACGCGATCGTCGCGGGCGTCGTCGATGCGCTGCACGAAGAGATCGCGGCGCGCGGCGTGAATCTATATACCGTCATCACCGAGCCGGGCTTGCGCGTATCCGGCGATGCGAGTGTGCTGCAGCAGATCGTCGCCGAGTTGTGCCGCGCGCAGATGGGCGCCGCGATGCGCGGTGAGCGCATCGAGTTGCGCGTGTTCCGCGAAGGCAATCACGCGAGCCTCACAGTGATGGGACAACGCCCGAATCCCGCGGATCTGTCGCAGCAACAGGTGCGGCGTCTCGAGAACGCATTGACGGAGTCAGGCGGCAGCCTGGCTGTGCGCTATATCGACAAGCACGTCGCCTATGTCGCGACGATGCCCTTGCGCCCGGTGCTCGACGATACGGCCACCGCCGAAGCCGCGCACGACGATGCGCTCGCCGGCGTCACGGTGATGGTGCTCGACGATCAGGAGGAAGCACGCGATGCGCTGGAGGGTGTGCTCGAATCGGTCGGTGCGCATGTGGTGTTGTGCGCATCGGGCGATGAGGCACTCGCGAAACTGCGAGCGCTGCCGGGCGCGCAATGGCCCGACGTGTTGCTCTGCGATATCGTGCTCGGCGGCGAGCAGGACGGCTATGAAGTCCTGCGACGCGTTCGTGAGGAAGAGGCGAGCCGTGGGGCGTCGCTCGGCGAACGCATGCCCGCGATCGCGCTGACGGGACATACGCAGGCCGAAGCGCGCTCACGCGCGCAAGCGGCGGGCTTTCAGGCGCATCTCACGAAGCCCGTGCCTGCGCCGAAGCTGATCGGGACGATCGGTGCGGTGACGGCGCGCACGGACTAAATGTGCTGCGCCGCGCGCGACTCCGACGCTTCGATGATCTGCCGGAAATGTTGCGCCGTGCGCTGCAGCCCTTCGTCGAGCGGCGTCGTCGGCGACCAGCCGAGCGCCTCGCGCGCGAGCGCAATATCCGGCTGTCGATGCCATGGATCATCCATCGGCAAAGGCTTGAACACAATCTCCGACGACGAGCCCGTCAACGCGATGATGCGCCGCGCGACTTCGAGCATCGTCAGTTCGTGCGGATTACCGAGATTCACCGGGCCCGTCAGTTCGTCGGGCGTATTCATGAGGCGGATGAACGCATCGACCATATCATCGACATAACAGAACGAGCGCGTTTGCGTGCCTTCGCCATACACCGTAATCGGCTGGCCCGATAACGCCTGCATCATGAAGTTCGAAATCACGCGCCCGTCCGACGGATGCATGCGCGGCCCATACGTATTGAAGATGCGCGCGATCTTGATCGACAGCCCATGCTGCCGCCGGTAATCCATGAAGAGCGTTTCGGCGCAGCGCTTGCCTTCGTCGTAACACGAACGCGGCCCGATGGGATTCACATTGCCCCAGTACGCTTCCTGTTGCGGATGCACGTGCGCGTCGCCATAGACTTCGCTCGTCGACGCCTGGAAGATCTTCGCGTGGACGCGCTTGGCGAGCCCGAGCATGTTGATCGCGCCGTGCACGCTCGTCTTCGTCGTCTGCACCGGGTCGTGCTGGTAATGGATCGGCGAAGCGGGGCACGCGAGGTTATAGATTTCGTCCACCTCCACATAGAGCGGAAAGGTGACGTCATGGCGCATCAGCTCGAAGTTAGGGCTGTCGAACAGATGCGCGATATTGTCCTTCGTGCCGGTGTAGAAGTTATCGACGCATAACACGTCATGACCTTGTGCCACGAGTCGCTCGCACAGATGCGAGCCGAGAAAGCCTGCGCCGCCCGTCACCAGAATGCGCTTTCTATAAGCTTCTTTCATGTTCAAATGTTCCCGTGATGATGCGTGCTAGCTGCATACGTGGCGTAGCGCTTCGTCCCAGTCGCGGGCGAAGCGGGCGATGTGAAAGCGTTCGAGCGCAGTCCGTCGAGCGCCTTCGCCGAGACGCCGTGCTTCAGCGGGATCGCGCAGCATCTGCTGCATGGCGTCGATGAGCGCATGCGTATCCGTATGGACGAAGCCGTTCTCACCGTTGCGGATCACGGTGGCGAGTTCGGTCGTCGCGAGTCCGACGATCGGCATGCCGATCGTCATCGCCTCGACGATCGCAAGCCCGAGACTCGTCCAGCGAATCGGGTTGAAGAAGAAGCGATATCTGGCGCTGAACGCCGCAAGCTCCAGGTTGCCGATCTCGCCGACCCCGCCCGCCGATTGCGCGTCCATGCCAACGAGATCGAGCGGCACGCACGCGGCGGCCTGCGCATAGACATCGTTCCCGAGTCGCCTGCCGCGCTGACGCAGATGATTGATCACCGCGATGCCGCGCTCCAGCTCACCGCTGTAGCGCACGTGTTCCGGCACCACCACGCCATGTTCGATGACGCGCGTCGGGGTGTCGCCGCTGTCCCACATCAGCCGGTTGAAGTGCGTGACATGCACGAGCAGCGTGTCGCGCTCCTGCACCCAGTGCTTCTGCTCGAAGGGATTTTCCTGCGGCGGATCGTGTTCGATATAGACACGCGGCAGGCGCCGTTGCGCGTCGGTGAGAAGGTTGAGACGGTCATCGTCCCATTGTCGTTTGTGCTGAAAGAGGACGACGTCGAATGACTGCGACGGCACCTCGCTCGCCGGCATTTCATGCACGTTCGCCCCGAAGGGCAACGCGCCCGCCGTGCCCGCGTATCCGGGCGGATAGCCGGGGCGCGTGACGAGATAGAAGTCGTGCGGCGCCTGGCTCAGGTAATACAGGTAATTGCCGTGGATATGCCATGTGAGCACTCGCAGGCGCCGTGAACTAGTCGTGGGCATGAAAAACCGCCTCCTGCAGATGTGCGAATGCGACATCGAGCACGCTTTGCACGCTTACGTTCAGCGCGCATTCGTGGTGGTAAGGGCATTCGCGGAAGGCACAGGGCCGACATGCGGGCCAGTCTGCGAGCACACGATGACGCGTGTGATCGAGTGGTGCCCAGCGCCGCGTATCGCTGCCCGATGCAATCACGACGCTCGGCGTGCGCATCGCCGCGGCGACATGCGAGAGCCCTGTGTCATTGCAGACGATGAGCCTTGCCCGCGCGACTAGCGCGGCCAGCGCTCCGAGCGACGTCCGCCCGGCGAGATCGATGGCATGCGCGCCGGCGTCGCGTGTCACGCATGCGGTGAGATGCGCTTCGCCCGCGCTGCCGGTGATGGCAACCTGCCAGCCCGCGTCCGATAGCGCGCGCGCCACTTCGCCGAAGCGTTCGACGGGCCATCGGCGCGAAGGCAACTGCGCGCCCGGATGCACGACGATGAGCTTGTCCTGGTCTATCGCACAGGCATCGACGAGCGCATTGCATTCGCGTTCGTCGTCATCGGTCAGCGGGATCTCGAGATCGAGCGTGCGAACGTCGATGCCGAGACGTTCCATCAAGGCGGTGTATCGCGCGGGCTCGGGCAAGTCATCGGGCCACGGCATGAAAACGCCTTCGCGCATGGCTTCATCGGGCTTCCGAAAGCCCGCGTTCAGATGTGCACCCATGCCCTCGACGATGTCGTTCGCGACGCCGCCGCTGCCGTGCAACTGAATCGCGAGATCGAAGCGCCGCTCACGCAGCGCGTGCAGAAACGCGGGAAGATGCGCATCGGTCTCTTCCTGTTCGGGAAAGCCGATGGCACCGGGAAACACGATCAGCTCATCGAGCAGATGCCCGTACCGCTCGACGAAACGCGCGGCCCAGGGCAAGCCGGCCAGTGCGATACGAGCATGCGGAAACGCCTGCCGCAACGCGCGCAACGCCGGCACGGCGCACAGCATGTCGCCGAGTTGCAGCGCGCGAAAAACGACGATGCGTTCGACCGGCTCGATGTTCATAAAAAGAACACCCTGAACTTGAACGCGCCGCGAATGCGCCAGTAGATCGACAGAAACGGAATGATCGCCGACGTGCAAAACATCTCCGCGATGTGCGCTGGCGTGCGCGCGGTAGTCCTGAGGCGTTGCATGCAGAACCAGATCGTCATCGCGATCCATGCGAGCGCCGCGACGATTGCAACTTGCGATGCGCCCGCCGCCAGCGATACGACCGCCGCCACGAGTGCCGCGAGCATCGCATAGTAGAGAAGCGGCGGATGGCGCCGTATCCGCTCGCGAAACAGCGTGCGATGTTTCTTGTAGAGCAATGCGTCGAACTGACTCTTCTTCTGCTGCGACAGGCTCACGCCCCAGCGCGCGGGCCGCACGGGATGCAGCACCATCGCATCGTCGGCGCGTGCGATGACGAGTCCCGCTCGCATCAACGCGAAGTGCAGATCGGAGTCTTCACGCCATGCGGACGTGTAGCGCGCATCGAATCCGCCCGTGCGTTCGAGTGCGGCGCGTGTTGCGAACGCATTGGCGGTCGCGAACTCCGCGTTCGCGAGTCCGGCCGCGTCGAGTTCGTAGTCGGTCGGGCGCTTCGGCAGCGGCACGACGATACGCCCTGAGACGGCGTCCGCGCCGGCATCGAGCGCGCGCATGCCGTTCGTGAGCCATTGCGGATCGGGGATGGTGTCGTCGTCGGTGAACGCGATGCGTCTTGCAAGCGATGCGCGCCAGCCCGCGTTGCGTGCGCCCGCCGGGCCTTGCGTCGCCGTCACCGGTACATAGCGGATTTTCGGCCCGCTTGGCGCATGCAAGGCGGCAAGACGCTGCACGCATGCCTTCGTTGCTTCGTCGGGTCCGTCGTCGCATACGATGATCTCGTAGCGCGACGCATCGTATGTTTGCGCGGCAATGGCGCACACGCAGCGCTCGAGCATCGCGGGACGGCGATAGGTCGGCACGATCACCGACACGTCGGGGATGAAACCGTCGCGTGATGGAACGGGCGCCGCCGTCGCGTTCATCTCCGCGTTTTCGAACAGACCGGCATACGTGCTCATGCGCGCGCCCCCGGCTTCTCGATGAGAAATGAACCGATCACGAGCGCATCGAGCGGTGACGTCCAGAACGATTCGAGCGCATCGCGCGGTGTGTTTACCATCGGCTCGCCGCGCGTATTGAACGACGTGTTGACGAGGACCGGCACGCCGGTGCGCGCCTTGAACGCGGCGATCAGGTCGTAATAGAGCGCATGCTGCGCACGATTGACGGTCTGCACACGGGCCGTGCCGTCGATATGCGTGACGGCCGGTATGCGTGCTTTCATCTCGTCACGCACGTCGAACACGAACAGCATGAACGGTGCGACGCGCGCATCGACGAACCAGTCGGCCGCATGCTCTTCCATTACGACGGGCGCCACCGGACGAAAATCCTCGCGGTCCTTGATTTCATTGAGACGCGCCTGCATCGACGCGTCGAGCGGCGAGGCGAGAATCGAGCGCGCGCCGAGCGCCCGCGGCCCGAACTCCGTGCGACCCTGATACCAGCCGATCACGCGGTTCTGCGCGAGAATGTCGGCGGTTTCTTCAGCGATGTTCGTGAGCTTGCGATAAGGTGCGCGCGTCCATTTCAGGAACGCTTCGATCTCTTCATCGCCGTATTCGGGGCCGAGATAAGCGTGGTCCATGCGCCACTTGCGGCTGACATCGCCCGCTTTGGCACGCTCGCGATAGTCGGTCCACAACGCGGCGCCGAGTGCCGTGCCGGCGTCGCCGGCGGCGGGTTGTACCCAGATTTCCTCGAAGGGTCCGCGATCGCGCAGCCGCGCGTTCATCACGCAGTTGAGCGCGACGCCGCCCGCCATCGCGAGATTCGGCAAACCGGTGCGCTCATGAAGCCACTTCGCGAGTTCGAGCGCGGTTTCTTCGAGCACCACTTGCAGCGAATGCGCGATATCGAAATGATGCTGTGTGAGCGGGCCGCCACGTTCGCGCGGAGGACCGAATCGTTCGACGAGACGCGGTGCATCCACGGTATAGCTGCCATCGTGCCGATACTTCACGATTTCCCGAAACTGGTCGACGTAAGCGGGCTTGCCGAACGACGCGAGCGCCATTACCTTGTATTCGTCGGACGAGTGAAGAAAGCCGAGATAGCCCGTCACGGCTTCATAAAGCAAGCCGAGCGAATGCGGCAGCTCCACTTGCTTCAGCCGCCGATACTCGCCGTTCACGAATTGGCCGAGGCTCGTCGTGACGCCTTCGCCGCGTCCGTCCATCGTGAGGACGGCGGTGTCGTCGAAGGGCGCCGCGAGGAACGCGCTGGCTTCATGACAGAGATGATGATCGACGTGGTGCCATGCAAAGCGCGGCGCGCGTCCGCCGCTTGCAAAGCGCCGTTTCAGATGATGCGGCGCGCCGTCGAGCAACTGCGCCTTCGCGTTGACGATATAGCTGAGAAACAAGGGGTCCCACGGCGATTCAGAAGGATTGTTGCTGGGCTGAGCCGACGGCATCATCGGTAACGCGATGCTCGCTTTCACCTCCTTCGGCATGCCCGAAAACAGTTGCGGATCGTATGAATACGCGACGTGATCGACATCGGCCAGTTCGATGCCCGCTTCCTTCAGGCAATAGTCGATTGCATCGAATGGAAGCTGCCACGTCGAGAACGGCACGGGGCGCTTGGCATGCTTGACGTGCGTGAAGCGTTCGTCCTCGGCCGCCGCGACGACGACGCCGTCCTTGACGAGCGCAGCCGCACTGTCGTGATAAACGGCATTGATTCCAAGTGTGTACATGGTTAGCCGGTCCGTATTGACGAGTTGATATGCAAGGGATGTGTTTCGATCAGTTCGAGCACCGCCGACACGACTTCATCCACGCCGACGCCTGCGAGGCACGCGTGATGTCCTTCGGGGCACACGCTGCGATAGCACCAGCGGCAAGGCACGTCGTGATAGAGCACGCGATGCGGCGTTTGCCACGGCATGTGCTGCGGATTCGTGAGCGCATACAGATCGACGACGGGCGTGCCGAGCGCCGACGCAAGATGCACCGGGCCGCTGTTATTCGATACGAGCACGCGCGCGCGTTGAATCAATGCGGCGAGTTCGCCGAGTTCTAGCGCGCCCGACAGGTCTATCGCGCCTGGATTTGCAGCGCATGCATCGCGGCACAGCGCGCCTTCGCTGCGTGAGCCGGTGACGAGCACCGGCCATTGAAGCTGCGTGCGCAATCGCTCGATCACTTGCGCGAAACGCTCGACCGGATATCGACGGGATGCAGCGCTTGCGCCCGGATGCACCACGACGAATGGCGCATGGAGATCGACATCACGCGCGCGCAGCTTTTGTGCAAGCGACATCGCATCCTCGGGCCGCACGTTGAAGCGCATGCGCGTATCCGACGTGCGCGCGCCGACTCGTTCGACGAGCGCGAGCTGACGTTCGACTTCATGCCGCGTGCCTTGCTGCGGCTCGGTCTCGGGCACCCAGTCGGTCAGAAGTCCATAGGGGTTCTCGCGACAATGCGCGAGCCGCAGCGCAATGCCGGCGAGATGGCACAGCATCGCGGCGGGCAGCGGGTTCTGGCTGTATACGCTGAAGATCACGGCTGCATCGAAATGCGCCGCGTTGAGACGCGCGCGCATCGCGAGATCCACAAGGGCGTCGATAGGCGCATCCTGCTTGACCCACGGCGCGTCGTATTCGATCACGTCGTCGATCGCATCGATGAAGGGCGCTGCCGCCTTGCCCGCGCGCGATGCGAGCAAGGTCAGATGGCGCCCGGGCTGCGCCGTGCGCAAGGCGTGCAGCGCGGGCGTGGTCATCAGCACATCGCCGAGGTTGTCGAGCCGGATGCAAAGAATGCGCTTCACGTCCGCGCCCCAGTCACGCGCCTGATTCGCCGCGCTTTTGCGCGCATGCGCCGCGACGACCGGAGGCAACGTCGATGAATCTACCGGGTCGCGCTTCATGCCGGACACTCCGCGTTGACGATGGCTATCGCAGCTTCGTGCATGTCCCTCACGACGATATCCGGCTCGCGTCCCGGGCCGCGCAGCCATTCGGTCTCGTTGCCGTTATCGATGAGCACGCTGCGGCAGCCCGCGCGCCTGCCCGCTTCGACGTCATCGAGTATGTCGCCGATGAACCAGCTTCGCGACAAATCGAGGCGATGCTCGCGCGCCGCGCGCAGCAGCATGCCGGGCGCGGGCTTGCGGCATTCGCAAACACGCGTGAATTCAGCGACGATGCCTTGCGGATGGTGCGGACACCAATAGACGCCCTCGATTGCGGCGCCCGCTTCGGCTGCGAGTTCGTGCATACGGGTCTCGACGCCATCGAGCGCATGCCGTTCGAACTTGCCGAGTGCCACGCCGCTCTGGTTGCTGACGACGAAAAGCGGCACGCCGCGCGAGGCGAACAGACGCAGCGCATCGAACGCGCCGGGGGCAAGACGCATCATCTTGGGATCGACATTCCAGGGCACGTCTTCGAGCAGGGTGCCGTCCTTGTCGATGAAGATGGCGGCGCGCGGCATCGGGGGCAAGGACGTCATCGCGACGCTCCGCCCATTGCCACGCGCGCCGCGGCCTGCGCGTCCTCGCCGCTCACGCGCGCATAGACGTCCGCGAGCGCCTGCGCGACATTCGACCAGGTGAACATCGCGCTGGCGCGTGCAAGGCCCGCTTCGCCCATGCGGCGCGCGAGCGCCGGATCGCGTTTGAGCACGGCGATCGCATGTGCGAGCGCGGCGGGATCTTTCGGCGGGACGAGCAAACCCGTTTCACCGTGCGCAACCGAATAGCGGATACCGCCCACGTCCGCGCCGATGACCGGCCTGCCGCACGCCATCGCCTCCAGCGGCGTAATGCCGAAGGGCTCGTACCACGGCGTCGTCACGAATACGTCGGCCGCGTTATAGAAGTGCTTCAGCTCGGCGCGTCCATGACGGCCGGCGAAATGCACATGCGTCTCGACGCCGCATTCGCGCGCGATGCCACGCAGACGAACGATCTCCGGTGTCGCGATCTCGTTGGCCTCGTCGGAATTGCCGCCGACCACGTAAAGTTCGGCGCTTTCGCCATGTTCCGAACGGCACACGCTGAGCGCGCGCACTACGTTGTCGACGCCCTTGCGTGGCACCATGCGCCCGAGTTGCAGCACGATGAAGCGGTCCTGCGGCCAGCCGAGACGTTCTCTTGCCGCTGCTTTGTCCAGCGGGTGAAACTCGACACGGTCGAAACCGCACGGCACGAGATCGATGCGGGCGGGATCGGCATCGTAGAGATGGATCAGGTCGTTTTCGTCCTGCGGGCATTCGGCAATCACCGAGTCGGAACGCCTTACCAGTTCGTCCTCGATCTCGAAGCGGGCATTCGGAAAGCCGTCCGATTGGCCCTGATGCAGCCGTCTCACGCGCCCGAGCGCATGAAACGTCGTGACGAGCGGAATGCCTAACGCATCCTTGATGCGCAAACCAACGACGCCCGACATGAAGAAATTCGCATGCACGATCGCATACGGCTGCGCTTCTTTCTTCATGAAGTCGATCATGAAGCTCGCGAACGCGTCCATGTACGGTAGAAGCTGCTCCTTTGGCAGTTGCACGGGCGGCCCTGCCGGTACGTTTATCACGCGGATGTTTTCGAAGCGTGAGACGAGCGGCAATAAGGAGCGATCGCAGCGCGTGAACACGTCGACATCGTGACCGATGCGCACGAGCTGGCGCGCGACATTCGCTACATAGATGTTCTGGCCGCCACTGTCCACGCCGCCGGCAACAGCCAACGGCGAAGCATGTTCACTGATCAATGCGATTTTCACGGGAGCCCCCTTGTCATACGATCCCCATCGGCGCGCGTGCACGGTGCACAATCGCGTGGATCAGTCATCGGCTTTCAGCATTCGACGTGCCACTCGTTGTGCTGGTCGAAAGAACTACGAAACGATTTGCGGTTCGTTGCGAGACGAACCAAATATCGTTTGGTCCGACGCGCGAGACATGGACGCTTTTACTCGATGCGTGTAGAACGGAAAGGGCGTGGCTCGTCTGTCTCTGCCTCGCGGCGCGCGTCGTCGTCGAGGACGAGTTGCCGCATGGACCGCACGCGTTCGCCGATCACACGCCGCTTGCTCAGCGCCCATGCAATGCTGGCGATGAGCAAAGGCACGTCACGCAACGGCGAGCGTTCGGTGAGCATCGTCTGGAGCGCGTCGAGCGTGGCGCTCAGTGCTTCGGGCAGCGGCAGACGCATCCAGGCCACCCATGCGGCGTTGCGCGCGAGCAGCCTGCGCCGCTGTGCGCTGTCGCGCAGCGCAGACGGGTGATGGTGAATGACCAGTTCCTCGATATAGATCATCTCGTAGCCCGCCGATAGCACATCGAGTGAAACGAGCGTTTCCTCTCCTCCGATGAAAAGCCTTGGCTCGTAGCCGCCCACTTGCCGGAAAACGTCCGTTCGAAAGACGCATGCGCCCGCCATATACCCGATGAGCGCGGGTGCGGGCAGCACGGCGCTGCGAAGCGGGCTTTCGCGCATACGCTCGCAGGTCTCGTCGACCGCGCCCTGTGCGCCGACGACGACGCGCGCATTCAACACCGCGACGCGCGGCGCGGCATCGAGTATCTCGACCGCGCGCGAGAGCGAGCCTGCGCTCCACCAGACGTCGTCGTCGCAGAACGCAACGTATTCCGTCCTGACGCGCGCAACGCCGAGGTTGCGCCCGGCCGCGCCGAGGTTCGCCGGTGCGACGACGAGCTCGACGAAGGGAAATCGTGCCGCGATGCGGGCGGCTGTCCCGTCCGTGGAGGCATTGTCTACCGCGACGATATGGACGCGATCGGGAAGCGCGGCAAGTCTTGCAAGGGTGTCGAGCACCTGATCGGCACGGTTGTAAGTCAGGACGACGACCGAAATCCGAGCGGGACTTCCCTCCAAACGCATGGCTCGTTCAGCGGTCATGGCGCACGGGTTGAAGTGTCCAGCAGCGCTCGGGGGCGAAGACGTCGTCGTAGCCGTTCGGTCCGAAAGCGCGGAGCTGGCTCGCGTAGCGGCTTACAGCGCGTTGCTTCGCTGCGAGATTGCGTGCGAGCGCGTTGGTGTCGATGCGCTCGGAAACGGGCGTCGCGGTGATGCCGTCTTGCGCCAACTCAGCCAGGCGCGACTGCACGAGGCCGTTCATGCGCCGATAGAGCGCGTCTTCGTAAGCGATGCACGTTAGCGCAGGGTCGGCGCGCCAAGCCTCGCGGCACGCGTCATGCACGAGACGGTGATCGGAATGAAAGAGACCGAGCGGTATATAAAGCGTCGGCAACGCCTTCGCGCGGATCACGCCGGCCAGCGCCGATGCGATTTCCTCGGGTGACGCGCTGGCATCGCCCGCGTACTGGGAATCCAGAAGGTTCAGATGAACTGGACGCGCGCCGAGCGCGACCAGCGCGGCGGCATCTTCTGCGCGGCGCTCATGCATCGCCTGATGCGCGTTGGCGAAGCCGCATTGCGTGTCCCAGTCGGTTACGACTGCCTCGCCGGGCGCGCCTGCGAAGACGGTGCAGACCACCGCGCCCGGCGAGGCGGCGAGCGCCGCGCCGCAACTGAACACGGCGTCGTCGAGATGAGGAGAAATCACCAGCATGAGGGTCGCATCCGTGGTTGGCTGCGCAGCGTTGCGCAATGGCCGTGCCCCGGCGGTGCGCGACCTTCACGGCTTGAGCACGACCTTGATGCAGCCATCCTCCTTGTCACGGAATGTCTTGTACATTTCAGGGCCATCGGCGAGCGAAACACGGTGCGTGATGACGAAGGACGGATCGATCTGGCCTTCCTGAATGCGGTGCAGGAGATCGTCGGTCCAGCGGTTCACGTGCGTCTGGCCCATGCGCCATGTGAGTCCCTTGTTCATCGCCGCGCCGAACGGGATCTTGTCGATCAGCCCGCCATAGACGCCGGGCACTGAGAGCGTGCCCGCGGGACGGCACACATAGATCATCTCGCGCAGCACGTGCGGACGGTCGGTCTCGAGCATCACGGCCTGCTTTGCGCGATCGTAGAGGGCATCGAAGGAGCGCGTCGCATGCGACTCCATGCCGACCGCGTCGATGCACTTCTCGGGTCCCTTGCCCTGCGTGAGGTCCTTGAGGCGATCGAGCACGCTCTCTTCCTTGAAGTCGATCGTGACGGCGCCCGCTGCGCGCGCCATCGCCAGACGCTCCGGTACGCGATCGATCACGACGACCTGCTTCGCGCCGAGCAGAATGGCGCTGCGCACGGCCATCTGTCCGACAGGGCCCGCGCCCCAGATCGCGACCGTATCGGTCGGTTCGATTTCGCATTGCACGGCCGCCTGCCAGCCGGTCGGGAAGATATCGCCGAGAAAGAGCACCTGCTCGTCGGAAAGGCCATCGGGAATCTTGACGTGAGTCTTGTCCGCGAACGGCACGCGCACATATTCGGCCTGTCCGCCGGCATAGCCGCCCGTCAGGTGTGTGTAGCCGAAGAGGCCCGCCGTCGCGTGGCCGAAGACCTTGTCGGCCTCGTCCTTGTTGCGGTTGCTGCGCTCGCAGACGGAGAAGTTGCCGCGTTTGCATTGATCGCATTCGCCGCAGATGATGGTGAACGGCACCACCACGCGCTCGCCGATCTTGAGCGCGGAGTTCTCGCTGCCCACCTCGACGACTTCGCCCATGAATTCGTGGCCCATGACATCGCCGGACGTCATGCCGGGCATGAAGCCGTCGAACAGATGCAGATCCGAGCCGCAGATCGCGCACGTTGACACCTTGATGATCGCGTCGCGCGGATGCTCGATGCGCGGATCGGGCACCGTTTCGTAGCGGATGTCTTTCTTGCCTTGCCAGATGAGCGCTTTCATGAGCTGTGTCCTTCAACGTGAGCGATGCGTGATATGAGCAATACACGTACCGCCCGCTTCGTCGCCCAGGGGTTTGGTCGCCATGCGCGAGCGGGTGTTACGTCGTACTGTGATGTACTCGACAACTGCATCAGGCTCGCGCACGTAGCGGGCCTGCTATGCGAAAAGAAGGCGATATCGTCAGGGAAAAAGGGTCATGCGCGACCGACATCGCGATGAAAACTGGCGCAAGGCGGGCGCGGCTATTGCTCGAATCCCACGCGAACCTCGTTACAGAACGAGCGAAGGCGGGCACGCTGGGGGTGGTCGGCGTATATCCGCCGAACGATCGCTTCTTTCTGCTCGAGGCCGCGATGAACAAGAATCTCACCGTCAAGATGGGCAACTCCAACCATCGTGCGATCACGCCCGCGCTCATCGAGCGCGTGCGCAACGGCTCGTTCGACCCGTTGCATTCGATCACAGGCAGCCGGGATGGATAAGGTCGCACTGACTCCCGCCGCGTGAATGCCGCGCGGCCTGCATGGCCCCGTTCGATGAAATCGACATGCTGTTCTCGCACGGCACCGAAGGCGTCGGATCGACGAGCGTCGCTCGACGGGGCGACGCGCGAATGGCGCCTTCTCGGCTTCGATGCGCGGCGCTATCCGCGTGACTTGGCGACCATCGTGCGATTCGATCGGGCGCTCGCGGAACTCGGACCGCAACATAGTTCGCCGCAACCGATGCCGCTTGCGTTCTTCGAAGATACGTTGCGCAAGCACGGCGCAAGTCATGGGATCAACGCGCGACCTCAACGCGTGAAAGCGCCACGCAACAGCGCGCTCAAGCGTCTTCCAGGCTTTCACCACGCTCGGCAATCAGCTTGCCGAGTTCACGAGTCGACAGCACACGTCGCATCGGATTTGTCGAGCCGGACTCGTCGTCCGCCAGATTTTCGATGATCGTGAGCAGCACTTTGCGCGCGACCTTGATATCGCGTTCGCTCAGCCCCGTCACGCTGATCTCGTTGACTTCCTCCGCCAGCGGCACGAGCTTGTCTTTCAGCGCGCGGCCTTCGGCAGTCAGGTACACGTGCGTGTTCTTCTTGTTCTCGGGACGCTGCTGACGCTCGACCAGCCCGAGCTTTTCCATGGCAGTCACGGCGGCGAACGTGGTCGGTGCCATCACGCCCGCCTGCTCGCTGAGTTCGCGCTGCGTGAGGCCGTCGGTTTCCCACAGGATGCGCAGGAACGTCCAGTGCCCGAATGACACCGAATGCTCCGCGAGCCGCATCTGCAATGCACGGACCATCGAACGGGCGGCGTCCTTGACGAGGTGCGCAAGACGGTCGTTCGGCACGGACTCGTGCCAGTGGCGCAGCATCTGCGCGGTTTCTCCCGGCGCGCCTTCCACAGTCTTCTTTCGTGTCATGACAGTGTCTTTTCAGTAGAGCAGGTCCATTCCCGACATGATAGCCGTTGGGCCGATCGTCCTGCTGTCCGGCGTTCGGGCAGGCGTCTCCGTGCAAACCCGAGCTTGTTCCCGCCCGCTCGTCTCCTTACCATTATGATTAGATATCGAATAAAAAAGCGCAGATGCCCGGAATGCGCGGTCCAACCGCACGCGCCGGCGCATCGTCCTCTTGAGCACGGGAATCGGAGACGTTTGGTGGCCAAATCCACAGTCACGCAATTCATGTCGGAATCGGACGCCGCCGCGGCGCGCGTCGAGGCCACGTATCACAAGGTCACCTGGCGGCTGATGTCGTTCATCTTCGTCTGCTGGGTGCTGAACTATCTTGACCGCGTGAACGTCAGCTTCGCGCAGCTGCATTTGAAACAGGATCTCGGTTTGTCCGATGCAGCATATGGGCTCGGCGTGAGTCTTTTTTTTATCGGCTATATCTCGCTGGAAGTGCCGAGCACGCTATGGCTCAAAAAGATCGGCGCGCGCCTGACGATCTCGCGCATCATGATTTTGTGGGGCGGTATTTCCACGGCGATGGCGTTCATGACCACGCCGACGCAATTCTATGTCGCACGGATTCTGCTCGGCGCGGCGGAGGCCGGTTTCTGGCCCGGCATCATTCTGTACCTGACGTACTGGTATCCGGGCGCGCGGCGCGCGCGCATCACGTCGCGCTTTCTGCTGGCGATCGCCGCGGCGGGCATCATCGGCGGGCCGTTGTCGGGCTGGATCCTGCATAACTTCGTCGACGTGCTCGGCTACAAGAACTGGCAGTGGCTGTTTTTCCTCGAAGGCCTCCCCGCGCTGGTGATGGGCATCGTCGCGTTCTTCTATCTCGTCGATCGTCCGCAAGACGCGCGCTGGCTCGACGACGAGCAGAAGCAAATCATCCTCGATGCGCTCGCCGCCGACCGCGCCGAAAAGAAACCCGCGAAGCACACGAGTCACCAGTTGCTCGTCGCGTTGAAAGACCCTCGCGTGTATATCCTCGCGGCGGGTTGGGGAACGGTGCCTCTGTGCGGCACGATCCTCAACTACTGGACGCCGACGATCATCCGTCAGGCGGGCGTGTCGGACGTGCTCAACGTGGGGCTGCTGTCGGCGCTGCCGTACATCATCGGCGCGCTCGGGATGTTCGCGGTGGCGCGCAGTTCGGACGTGACGCTCGAGCGGCGCTGGCACTTCTTCCTGTGCACCGCCGTCGGCGCGCTGGGCGGCTTTCTGCTGCCCGTGCTGTCGGGCAATACCGCGGCCGCCATCGTGTGTCTCGGCATGATCTCCATTTCATATTTCGGCGCCGCGGCCATCATCTGGTCGATTCCGCCTGCCTATCTCTCCGATGACGCAGCCGCCGCGGGCATCGGTGCAATCAGCAGCCTGGGTCAGGTCGGCGCGTTCTGCGGGCCGATCGCGCTCGGCTGGATCAAGACGATGACGGGCAGTCTCGCCATCGGTCTGTCCGCCATCGCCGCGATCGTACTGCTCGGCGGTCTCGCGGTGCTGATCGGCGTGCCGGCCAACACGCTGCGCGAGCACGCGGAAAAGCATTCGTAAGCATCGGTTCTCGCAGCAGGGGCGGCGCCTTCGTCATGAAGGCGCCGTTTTCATTTGCGGCATTGGCTTCACTTCACGCAAAAAGCGTTTCAGGGAAAACCCGCTTGCGTCTAAATGATTAGATATCTAATATAAACGGCATGATGATCGATTGAGCGACAAGCGGAGAGCAAGTGCAATGAACGAGTCGGCCAGCAACGAGGTGTCATTCAGAACGCTCGTGGTGACGAAGAAGGACCCGGTGGCGGAAGGCATCTTCCGTTTCGAGCTGCGCGATGAGGCAGGGCGCGACTTGCCGCCTTTCACGGCGGGCGCGCATCTGACGGTGCGAGTGCCGAGCGGCGCGAATCGCAACTACTCGCTCTGCAACGACCCGGCCGAAACCGACCGCTACGTGATCGCCGTAAAGCGCGACGCGGCGGGTCGCGGCGGTTCGGTCAGCATGACGGACGAGGTCGCGCAAGGGGACCGTATCGAAGTCTCCGAGCCGCGCAACGAGTTCGAACTGAGCGAGCGCGCGCGCAGCTTCGTGTTCGTTGCGGGCGGCATCGGCATCACGCCGGTCCTGTCGATGATGCGTCACCTCAAAGCCACCGCCGGCCCGCGTTTCAAGCTCTATTACGTTTCACGCAGCCCGGAGACGACGGCTTTCCTCGATGAATTGTCGAGTGCGGAATGGAAGCCGCATGTGGTCATTCATCACGATCATGGCGATCTCGCCAACGCGTTCGATTTCTGGCCGGTGTTCGAGAAGCCCGGCAGCGGCGCGCATGTCTACTGCTGCGGCCCGCGTGCGCTGATGGACGGCGTGCGCGACATGACCGGTCACTGGCCGACTGGCAGCGTGCATTTCGAGAGCTTCGGCGTGGACCAGTCGCGCGCGGCGCAGAACACGCCTTTCAGCGTGAAGCTCGAGCGCTCGGGTTGCTCGTTCGAGATTCCGAAGGACCGCTCGATCCTCGAAATCCTGCGCGACAACGGCATCCGCGCGCCGAGTTCATGCGAGAGCGGTACATGCGGATCGTGCCGCACGACGCTGTGCGCGGGCGTGGCGGACCACCGCGACATGGTGCTGGGCGAAGACGAGAAGCGCGACCAGATCATGATCTGCGTGTCGCGTGCGAAGAGCGAAGAACTCGTGCTGGACCTCTGAATACATCCTCATTGAATACGTTGGTCAGGAGAAGCGTAAATGCTCACGCATGAAGAAAATGAATTGCTGTGCCGTGTCGAAGGCGATGCACCGATGGGTCAGCTAATGCGCCGTCACTGGACGCCCGTGTGCCTCATCGAGGAAGTCAGCGAGCCGGACGGCGCACCGGTGAAGGCGCGCGTGTTCGGGGAAGACCTCGTCGTCTTCCGGGACACCGACGGCAACGTCGGCGTGATGGACGAATACTGTCCTCATCGGCGCGTATCGCTCGTGTATGGGCGCAACGAGGATTGCGGCCTGCGCTGCCTCTATCACGGCTGGAAGATGGACGTGAAGGGCAACGTGATCGAAATGGTTTCCGAGCCATCGTGCAGCGACATGACGAAGAAGGTGAAGCACAAGGCCTATGAAACGAAGGAATGGGGCGGCTTCGTCTGGGCGTACATGGGTCCGCAGGACGCGATTCCCGAGTTCGTGCCGCCCGCGTGGGCGCCGACCGAAGACACGCGTGTGAGCATCGCGAAGGCGATTCTTCCGTGCAACTGGGCGCAGATTCTCGAAGGCGCGATCGATTCCGCGCACAGCTCGAGCCTGCATTCGTCGGACTTCGTGCCGGCGCGCGTCGGCGGCGCGGAAGCGACATCGAAGAACTGGCTGCGTCCATCGACCGACAAGGCGCCGCGCCTGCAGGTTCATCGCACGAGCTACGGCTTTCGCTATGCCGCCCTGCGCCGCCCGATTCAAAACGCGGCCACGCACGATTACGTGCGCTCGACCGTGTTCGTCGCGCCGGCCACCGCGCTGATTCCGCCGAACAACCTGTATAACGTCGCCAACATCAACGTGCCGTGCGACGACACCAGCACCGCGTTCTATTTCATGGCGTGGGGACATCCCGACAAGACGCCGGAAACCGAAACGTGGCGCAAGTTTCTCGGGCAGCAGGTCGGCATCGATCTCGATGCGTCTTACCGGCCGCTGCGCACGCACGACAACCGTTTCTGGCAGGATCGCGAAGCCATGAAGGCGGGCAATTTCACCGGCATCAAGGGCTTTCCAAATCAGGACATCGCGATGTGGGTGACGATGGGCCCGATCGCGGATCGCACCGAAGAGCGGCTCGGCGCGAGCGACGTCGCCGTGGTCGAATTCCGCCGGCGCATGCTCGACGCGCTGAAGGCGTTCCAGGCGGGCGAAGAGGCGATCGGTACGGGCGAAAACGCGATTCCGCGCAGCGTGTGCTCGTTCCAGGCGATGGTGCCGAAGGATACCGACTGGAAGCAGTTCGCCGCGCAGCCGGTGTGGGTCGAGACTGCGACGGAACTCGAGTCGAACTATCAGGTTCAGGTCTGATGGAGAAAATCCGACTCGGCATCGCGGGGCTGGGCCGCGCATTCTCGCTGATGCTGCCGACGTTTCTCGGCGACGCGCGCGTGCAGCTCGTCGCGGCCTGCGATCCACGCGAGACGGCGCGCGCGCAATTCGAAGCCGACTTCGACGCGCCCGCTTACCGCGACATCGACACGCTCGCGCAGCGGCCTGACATCGATGCGATCTATATCGCGAGCCCTCATCAGTTTCATGCGGCGCATACGCGGATCGCGGCATCGCACGGCAAGCACGTGCTCGTCGAAAAGCCGATGGCGCTGTCGCTCGCCGAATGCGACGACATGATCGACTCGTGCCGTGAAGCGAACGTGCATCTGATCGTCGGCCATTGCCATAGCTTCGATACGCCGTATCTGCGTACGCGCGAACTGATCGCATCGGGCGCGTTCGGCGACGTGAAGATGATCCACGCGCTCAACTACACCGACTATCTGTACCGGCCGCGACGCCCGGAGGAACTGAAGACCGACGAGGGCGGCGGCGCGGTGTTCAGTCAGGCGGCGCATCAGGTGGACATCGTGCGCCTGCTCGCGGGAAGCCGCGCGACGCGCATCCGCGCCGTAGTGGGCAACTGGGACGCACAGCGTCCGACCGAAGGCGCCTACACCGCCACGCTGTGGTTCGAAAACGGCGCATTCGCGACGCTCTCCTACAACGGTTATGCGCATTTCGATTCCGACGAGTGGACCGGCTGGATCGGTGAGATGGGTCAGGCGCGCAGCGCGGACGAATATGGCGCCGCCCGTCGAAAGCTGTCTCAGGTCGTGTCGAGAGAAGAAGAGGCACGGCTCAAGGCCGCAGGGACCTACGGCGGAGACGCGTACACGCCCGCGTCGAAAACCCGCGGCGTGCGAAGGCACCAGCATTTCGGTCCGCTGATCGTTTCATGCGAGCGTGCCGATTTGCGGCCGATGCCGGACGGCATCGTCGTGTACGGAGACGAACGGCGCGAACGTGTCGAACTCGACGCGCCGGCGGTTGCGCGCGCCGAAGTCATCGACGAACTTTTTGCCGCCGTGCGCGGTAACGCCGCTGCGCTGCACGACGGCGCATGGGCGCGCGGCACGCTTGAAATCTGTCTCGCGATGTTGCGTTCGAGCGCGGAGCAGCGCGACGTGCTCATCGGCGAAGAAACGTCAATCACAAGGGAAAGTTGAATATGGGCAAGCTCAATCTATCGGTCGCGGTGGGCAACTACGATCGCATGCGACCGCTCGTGGACGGTGAAGTGCAGATCGACGGTGTGGATCCGCTCTTCATGCTGCAAGACCCGGAGGAGATCTTCTTTCGCGCGTTCCGTCACGCCGATTACGACATCTGCGAACTGTCTTTGTCGAGCTATAGCGTAAAGACGGCGGCGGGCACGAGCCCGTATATCGGCGTGCCGATTTTTCCGTCGCGCGCGTTTCGCCATACCTCTATTTACGTTCGCAACGATCGTGGCATCGAAACGCCCGCCGATCTCAAGGGCAAGCGCATCGGCGTGCCCGAGTACCAGTTGACGGCCAACGTGTGGGCGCGTCTCTTTCTGGAGGAAGATCATGGCGTGAAGGCGTCGGACGTGACGTGGGTTCGCGGCGGCTATGAAGAAACCGGCCGTCTGGAGAAGATCGGTCTCAAGCTGCCCGACGACGTGCGACTCGAAAATGCACCCGACAACGCGACGATCTCCGGCATGCTCGCATCCGGGGAAATCGATGCACTGATCGGCCCGCGCGCGCCCTCGTGCTTCACGAACGGCCATCCGAATGTGAAGTATCTCTACGACGATCCGCAGAAGGCCGCGGCCGATTGGTACACGCGAACGAAGTTGTTCCCGATCATGCACCTGCTGGGCGTGCGGCGCACGCTCGCCGAGCAGCATCCGTGGCTCCCGGGCGCGGTGGCGAAAGCCTTCGAAAAGAGCAAGGCGGTTGCGCTTGCAAAACTGAGCGACACGTCCGCGACCAAGGTGACGCTTCCTTTCGTGGAAGAACAGTTGCGCAATGCGCGGCGGCTCATGGGGCACGATTTCTGGTCGTACGGTTTCGAGCCGAACCGGCATGTGCTGTCGCGCTTTCTGAAGCGGCACTACGAGGAAGGTTTGTCGAGCCGCCTGCTCCAGCCGGAGGAATTGTTTCATCCCGCCACGCTGGAAAGTTTCAAGATTTGACGGTTCGTGTCGGTTTCTCAGGCACGTTCTTCGATCGAATCGACGCGGTCGGGGCAGAACGCGAGGTGATCGCGGATCGGCTCGACCGCGTGATAGGGCGTCTCGTACTTTCACTAGCGAATATATAGTTCGGATAACGTATGAAAGCAGGATGCGCGGATCAGAGCTTCGATCCTCCATCGACCCGCAGCGTATCGCCCGTGATCCAGCTCGCCCGGTCCGAAGCGAGGAAGGTCACGGCACCGGCGATGTCATCGGGTTGCGCGACGCGCTTCAGAGCCTGTAGGCTCAGCGTGTAGTCGCGTCCTTCATCGGTTTTGGCGAAGCTCGACATGTCGGTCTCGACGACGCCGGGCGCCACCGCGTTCACGCGCACGCCACGCTCGCCGAGCGCGGACGCGAAGTGGCGCACGAGCGTATCGACCGCGCCTTTCGTCGCTGCATACGCGGCCAGTTCACCGACCGACGCGCGCGCCGCCAGCGACGAAAGCAGCACGACGCTGCTGCCCTGGCGCAGCATCGGCAGAAGTTGCTGGACAAGAAAGAACGGCGCGCGCACGTTGACGGCGAAGAGCGCGTCGAAGTCTTCGACCGTCGTATCTTCGATGCTCGCGGCTTTCGCAATGCCCGCGTTCGCAACCAGCACGTCCAGCCGTCCGCCGACCGCGGCGCGCACGTGGCCGGCGAGCGTGCGCGGGCCGTCGGCGCTGCGCAGATCGGCGGCGACCTTCTGCGCGTGACCGCCGCTCGCGATGATGTCGGCGACGGTCGCGTCGGCGGCCGCCTCGTTGCTGCCGTAGTGCACGAGCACCCGTGCACCGGCGCTGCCCAGCGCGAGCGCGATGGCGCGGCCGATGCCGCGGGATGCGCCCGTAACGAGCGCGGTTTTTCCGGCGAGGTCATTCATGGCTAGACTCCTTGATCGGCTTGTGGTGACGCGCGGCAATAACCTTCACGTATGGCGGCAAAACCGCCTCGCTGGCGCTCGCCGCGCTCCATGCGACTGCTGACAGCGAATCTAGCCCTCGCTTGCACAAAGAAAAAAGACTTTGTAGGCTGGCCGGCATGCCTTTAAAGCATGGCCCGTGAACGAGCAAGACAGGAGAAAGGATGGAGCTGCGCCATCTGCGCTATTTCGTTGCCGTCGCGGAAACGGGCAGCCTCACGGTCGCCGCCGAGCAGCGGCTGTTCACGTCGCAGCCATCGCTCAGCAGGCAGATCCGCGATCTCGAGGACGAAGTGCGGGCGGAACTCTTCAGCCGCAGTGCGCGCGGGGTCGAGCTCACGGCATCCGGCAAGGCGTTTCTCGACCATGCACGGCTTGCGCTTGCGCAGGTCGACGCGGCCGTCGAGGCGGCGCGCCGCGCGGCGAGCCCCGCCAAGCAGGTCTTCGCGCTGGGCTTTCTGACCGGCCAGGAAATGACGTGGCTGCCGCGCGCCATGCGCGTATTGCGCGATGAATTGCCGAACATCGACGTCACGATATCGAGCGGCTACTCGCCCGATCTCGCCGACGCCGTGGCGCGCGGCAAGCTGGACCTTGCGTTCGTGCGCAAGGAGCCGGGGCTCGACCTCGACTATCACGTGGTCCATCGCGAGAAGCTCGTCGTGCTGATGCCGAGCGACCACCGGCTGACGGCGAAAACGGCGATCAGTCCGTCGGACCTGCGGAGCGAGACGTTCGTCATGGCATCGAACAAGGCGCGCGTGCTGCACGATGTGGTCGTGAAATATCTGCGGGAAAGCGGCATCGACCCGAAGCCTGCGCATGGCGTCGACAACCTGGCGATGGCCATGTCGCTCGTCGCTTCTACGCGCGGGGTTTCGCTGATGCCCGAGTACGCGAACAATCTGCTGCCGTGGTCGGTGGCGAGCCGCCCGCTGGAAGGCGAAGCGCCGACCGTCGAGCTCGCCATCGGCTATAGCCGGTCGAACACATCGCCGGTGTTGAAAATGTTTCTGTCCAGAGCGGATGAACTGACGGCTGCCGATTGAGTGACCGGCTCTAGTGCGGATCGGCCTGCGATAAAAGTGGTGCGAAGCGTCGATTGTCAGAAAAATTTACTGGACTGGCGACAAAATGTAGTCGTTTGACGCCTCGGCGCGGGATTTTCGGCGCGGTGTCGGCCGCGTCGGCCTGCACGCGGAAAATCGGGCCGAACGGGCCGCCTACGCATGTCACGCCATGCGCCGCTTTGCCTTTTCGTGACGACGGAGATTTTCTTTTTCGGTGACGGGCGCGTCGGAAAGGCGATAATGGCTCATCGAGCAAATACAACCGGACGAGGACGCAGGCTCTGCTGACGAAGTTTCGTCGGCTAACGGTTCTTGTACGGTTCAAACATGAGTCATCAATGTCCAACAGTCTTCCCGGTATCCAAGGCGATTTTCTGAACGCACTCAGAAAAGAGCGCAAACGCGTCGCGATCTTTCTGGTCAACGGCATCAAGCTGACCGGCCATATTCAGTCGTTCGACACGTACATGGTCTACCTCAATTCGAGCAGCGGGTCGCAGGTGCTGTTCAAGCACGCGATATCGACGATCTGCGAGGATCACGGCCCGGCCGGTCGGCCGAATCTTCGCGAATCATCCGGTCCGCGTGAGAATTCAACGCGTCCCGGCGCTGGCGGAAGACCGAATCGCGTTCGGTGACGAAAGCCAACGTCCGCGCACCTCAGCACGACGGCCGGCCCTGAGGCCGGCGCCGCGACGCGCCGGCGGGCACTATTCCCGCGGCGGCAATAGCGCCGACAGCAACCGTCGCAACTCCACACATTCGCGCGCGGTCAGCCTGGCCGTGAGGATGCGCTCGACCTCCTCGACACGCGGGCGCAAGGCGGCCAGTTGTTTCTTGCCGGCTGCGGTGAGGAACAGCACATAACTGCGCTTGTCGACGGGATCGTCGGAGCGCTCGATCAGGCCGTTGCGCACCATGCGCGCGACCAGATCGGCGATCGTCGAACGGTCCACGTCGAGTTCATCGCCGAGTTGTCGCTGATTGACGCCGGGCGTCCTGTGCAGGATTTCGAGCGCCGCGTACTGGACGCTCGTGATCTCGGTGGAGACTTCGCTGAGCCACACCGCTACGTGGCGCTGCTGGGCGCGGCGCACGAGGCTGCCCGTGAATGTCGAGCGCGCTTGCGGCTCGTCTTTTTTAATCGGCAATTTCGCAGTGTCGGAGTGGGTTAGTGCATGCGGAATATCGGCCGGAAGAACGCGGCCAGTTCGTCGTAGGCATCCAGCGGAAGAACATGAGCGACGTATTGATCCGGACGGACCACCACGAGTGCGCCCCGTTCGCGATCGACGGCGCGCTCGCCGAAGATATCAGTCGCTGCGTCGTTCGTAAATGCCTTCTCGTAGTCGATGAGACCGTACCGTCCCTTGCGCGGCAGCAGAAGCGCGGGCAGGTCTTCGAGACGCACGTCACGATGAGGCTCTTGCAGCACCGCGCGCAAGTCGAGCACGCTGTCGATATCGGCGTTCTCTGGTGTGATGCGCCGCAAGACGGAATCGGGCGACGTGGCGAGATGCGCGCACAGCGCCTGAAGCGCACTGCGCTTCGCATCCGAGAACGCGTACAGGCGCCAGCGGCCGTCCGCACGGGCCGCGTGTCCGAGATGGACCGGCTTGGCATCCGCGATGCGAACGACGGGCGATGAGTGAAAGCGCGTCCCGATCACGAATCCCCCGGCGAGTGCCTGATGAGTCGCGGCGCCCGTCAGCACGCCCTGCCGGTAATGGGTCGCAAGGCCCGCCGTGTAGCGGCCCGCACGCACGAAATACGCCTGAAGCTCCGCGGGATCGACGCCGCCCGCTTCCGGCCGGTTCGGATCCTTGGGCGGCGCGGCCATCATCGCCGACCATTCTTTGTCGAAGTCGATCAACGCTTTCGCGATGGGCTGGCGCTCATCCGAATACGTGCGCAACAAGCCTGCGTCGCTTTGGCCCTGCAAAACGGCGCCGAGCTTCCAGCCGAGATTGAAGCCGTCCTGCATGGACACGTTCATGCCCTGGCCGGCTTTCGCGCTATGCGTATGGCACGCATCGCCCGCGATGAACACGCGCGGTTCGCGAGCGGTGCCGTCGGCCGTGAGCGCATCGTCGAAACGGTCGGTCAGACGCTGTCCCACTTCATAAACCGAGAACCACGCGACTTCTTTCACATCGAGCGAATACGGATGCAGAATGTGCTGCGCCGTCTCGATGATGCGATCGACGGAAATCTGCTTGATGCCGTCGCGGTTCTCCGGCGTGACCTCCCCGAGATCGACATAGAAGCGAACCAGATATCCGCCTTCACGCGGAATGATGAGCAGATTGCCTTTGCTCGCGGACTGGATCGCTGCCTTCAGCCGGATGTCGGGAAAGTCGGTGACAGCGAGCGCATCCATCACGCCCCACGCGTGATTGGCGGCATCGCCGCGCAGCGTTTGTCCGATGGCCGTGCGCACGGCGCTGCGGGCGCCGTCGCAACCGACGACATAGCGCGCACGCACGGTCACTTGCTCGCCAAGCCGCGATGCATCGGTGCGGCGCAAGGTGACCCGCACCGGGAATTCTCCAGTCTCGTCGCGTTGAATGTCGATGGCTTCGAGATCGTAGTCCGGCTCGATCCTTTCCGCGGAACGACGCATCACATCGAGCAGGTAGTCCTGCACGCGCGCCTGATTGACGATGACATGCGGAAACTCCGAGAGACCTGTTTCGGTATCCTGAACGCGTCCGGTACGGCTGATTGCGTCGCGATCATGCGCATCGGGCCGCCAGAAGACCGTCTCATTGACCCAGTAGGCCTCGCGCAACAGGCGGTCGCTGAGGCCGAATGCATTGAACATCTCGACGGTGCGGCACGCGACGCCATCCGCCTGCCCCATGCGCAACGGACCGCTGCGACGTTCGACGATGCGCGTTCGAATCGTCGGGAATTGCGACAGTTGCGCTGCCAGCACGAGCCCGGCCGGCCCGCTTCCGACGATGAGCACGTCGACGGCGTCGGGCATCCCGATCCGAGGTGCGCCCTCGGCGGCGGGCTCGATCATCGGATCGCCAGCGCGGAAACCGTTCAGATGAAATTGCATGGTGTGGACCTCCATTCCTCGGTGCGTCAGTGTGATGAGGAATATACTCCGTACACCAACTATTTGGATACGTTCTTGTAGTGGATGTTTACCCTGATATTGCGCGCGAGTCGCTCGTCCGTGAATGATCAGTCGGTTCGCGATGTGCGGCTTATCGTTCCCCGATCTGCGCGATCGCAATTCGCACCGCCTTGCGCACTTCCGGATCGCCGTCCTGAAGCGCGGCTTCGAGGACGGCCAGCGCATCGGCATTGCCGAGTTCGCCGAGCGCGAGTGCGGCCTCCTTGCGCACGTTGCTGATCGGGAAGACGAGCAACTGTGACACCGCGTGCGTGCTCGCCACATCGCGCAGACGTCCGAGCGCGCGCACGGCCTGCAGCGCGACTTGCCAGTAGTCGTCGGCGAGCGCGCGTTCGAGCGCATCGCGCGCGCCGACGAGACGCAGTTTGCCGAGCGTCGCGGCGGCTTCTTCCCGCACGCGCCATGCTTCATCCGATAGCGCGTGCGTCAACGTGGCGAGCACGCTGTCGTCCGTGGCTAAGCCGAGCGCGCCGACGGCGGCATGCCGCACATCGACCGAGGTATCGCTGCGCGCAAGCTGCGTCAATCGCTCCAGTGCATGCGCATGACGCAGCCAGCCGAGGACGCCGACAGCTTCGCGCCTTACGACCGGCGACGCATCCGACAAAGCCTTCAACGCAGGCCCGGCCGCTTCCGGCAGGCGCAATTCGCGCAGTGCACGCAGAAGCGCTGCGCGCGTGTATGCATCGGCATCGGCATGAACGAGATGCGGCAGCAGGCGGGCGCCCGCAGCCGGATCCTTCAGCGCGGCGAGGCTTTCGGCGGCGGCTTCGCGCGTGTCCGTGTCGATATCGGTGAGCGCGGCGCACAGCGCATCGACGGCTTCGTTCGTATCCCATGCGCCGAGACGTTGCGCGGCCGTGCGGCGCACGTTGGCATCCGCGTCATGACGCAAGGCATGGGCAAGCGAGGGCAGCCACGTTTCGTCTTCGAGATCGGCGGCTTCGATCACGGCGAGACGGCGCACGGCCGCGTCGTCATGCGCGAGGCGGTCGGAGAGGGTGCTGGCAAGTGTCATGAAAAAAAACCGTATGAGAAGTCGAAGCGCGCGGGCGCGTCATCATCGAAGAAGATACGGAATGTCGACATGCACGGCATTGGTCGGACAATCGCGCTCGCAGGGCATGCAGTACCAGCATTCGTCGAACTTCATGAACGCCTTGCCGGTTTCGGGGTCGATCGCGAGCAGGTCCATCGGACAGACGTCGATGCAGACCGTGCAGCCCTTGTCGGCGATGCACTTCTCTTCGTCGATCATCACGGGAAGGCTCGAGCGCAGACGCGCTTCGCGGGGCACGAGGGCCATTTTCTTTCTCCTATGCAGCGACGGGCTGCGACGCGCGAGCCACACGCAAACGCGAATACGCGCCGCGCTCGGACTCGTCGACGGGAACCACATACGGTTCCACGGGTTTCTTGAACGAGATCATGCGCCCGGCTGCATCCTTCTTCAGATGCGCATGGCAGAACCATTCGTCATCGTTGCGCTCGGGATAATCGACGCGATGGTGATAAAGACCCCAGCGGCTCTCGGTGCGAAAGAGCGATGCACGCGCGGCCATTTCGGCGCAATCGAGAATCGCGGCGACTTCGGCGGCGCGCATCAGTTCATGCGCATCGGCGGCGGCGAGACGATCGACGTCCTCGCGGATTTCGGCGAAACGCTGCAGGCCTATTTCCATGCGCCGCGTGACCTTCGGCGGCTGCAGATAGTCATTGACGAAGCGGCGCAGCTTGTATTCGACCTGCCCGGGCGGCAGGCCGTGTGCGCGCGACAGCGGCGCGAAGATGCGAACACGTTCGCGCTCGATCTGCGATGCATCGAGCGCGGGCAATGCGCGGCCCGCGACATGCGAGGCCGCGTCGACACCTGCGAACCAGCCGTAGGTGAACGCGCCGAGCATGTAGTTATGCGGCACGGCGGCCATGTCGCCCGCGGCGTAAAGCCCTTGCACGGATGTGCGCGCGTGTTCGTCGACCCATACGCCCGATGCGCTGTGTCCGCTGCAAAGGCCGATCTCGGAGATATGCATCTCGATCATGCGCGTGCGATAGTCGTTGCCGCGTCGCGCGTGAAAGCGTCCGCGGCTCGGCCGCTCGTTGGTGTGCAGGATCGTCTCGATCGTCTGAATCGTTTCCTCCGCGAGATGATCGAGCTTCAGGAACACCGGGCCGTTGCCGCTCTGGAGTTCCTGATAGAACTCCCACATCATTTGCCCGCTCCAGTAATCGCATTCGATGAAGCGCTCGCCCTTGCCGTTCGCCGTATAGCCGCCGAGCGGGCCCGTCACATACGCGCACGCCGGACCGTTGTAGTCCTTGATGAGCGGATTGATCTGGAAGCATTCGAGGTTCGAGAGTTCCGCGCCCGCGTGATAGGCCATCGCGTAGCCGTCGCCGGCATTGGTCGGATTCTCGTAGGTGCCCATCAGATAGCCCGATGCGGGCAAGCCCAGTCGCCCGGCCGCGCCGCAGCAGAGAATCACGGCTTTCGCGCGAATCACGTAGAAATCGGCGCTGCGGCAATCGAAACCCATCACGCCCGCGATCTCGCCGTTGGGGCTATTCAGCAAGCGCGTTGCGACGATGCGATTCGTGATGTCCACACGCGCGCGTTTCAACTGCCGGTAGAGCACCTTCTTGACATCGTGGCCTTCGGGCATCGGCAGCACGTAGGCGCCCATGTGATGCACCTTGCGCACCGCATAGTCGCCGGTGTGATCCTTCTCGAACTTCACACCCCAGCGGTCGAGTTCCTCGATCGTCGTGAAGCTGTGGCGTGCATAGGCGTAGATCGTGGCCTGATTGACGATGCCGTCGTTCGCCACGGTGATTTCCTTCGTGTACTGCTCGGGCGTCGCGTGGCCGGGAATGACGGCGTTGTTCAGGCCGTCCATGCCCATCGAGATCGCGCCGCTGCGCTTCACGTGCGCCTTGTCGATGAGCAGCACGCGCAGGCTCGGGTCGTGCTGCTTCGCCTTGATGGCGGCCATCGGGCCGGCCGTGCCGCCCCCAACGACGACGATGTCGTATTCGAGTTCGTGAGTCTGCATGATCTGGAATCTCTACTTGTTATGACAAGTCAGGATCAGATTCTAGGAGCACGCGAACCGCGTGGGAATCAATTGTTTTTGCTTTGCTTCTGCCTGCTTCGAATAACGCGCGGCGCGCCGGCGGCCGCTCGTTCGCGATCGATGCGCAGCCGGTACTGAAATGTATCGCCGCGAAAATAGAGGTACTCGAAGTCGATGGGTTTGCCCTCTGCATCGTGCGTGAGACGCTCGATGCGCAGGAGCGGCGCGCCTTTCTTGACATCGAGCGCATCGGCGATATCGGGTGCGGCTGCGATGGCGTCTATTGCGAGTTGCGCGTGACCGAGCGGCACGGCACAGTCGTTTTCCAGCATCAGGAAGATATCGCGTGTCGCCAGCTCCGCGCGTTTCAGGCGTTTCCCGATGGCTTCGGGCAGAAACGTCACTTCGTACGAAACCGGCGAGCGATTGAGCAGACGCACACGATGAATCTCGGCAACGCTGCTGCCTTCAGCGAGACCGAGCCGCGCCGCGACTTCCGCGGGCGCGGGCACGAAACGCAGTTGCACGACGCGGTTGATGATCTCGTGTCCGCTCTCCGACATCGCCTCGGCGAAACCCTGCAACGATGTCACGTTTTGGAACGTCTTCGGCTGCGACACGAACGAACCTTTGCCGTGCACCTTGAAGATCAGCCCTTCCTTTTGCAGGTCGCCTAGCGCCTGCCGGATCGTGATGCGGCTGACGTCGAACATCGCCATCAGCTCGCTTTCCGAAGGCATGCGGCTCATCGGTTCATAGCGGCCATCGAGAATGCCGGTGCGCAACACGTCCTTGATTTGCGTGTAGAGCGGAACGTGTGAATCGGGCGAAATGGACGGGCGACGAGTGGACATGAGAATGGAAGGGCAAGAGGCGGTCGCGGCGAGTTGCGATTATAGCGGCGCGCCCCCGACGTCATCGCCATAAACAAATGACGAAATATTGGTTAGCCGCACCCTTGCGCTGCCCGAGAATGGAGTCTGGCTAGTTCGAGGCGAGCGAGGACCGAAGATGAATGAGCGCAACGCGCGGGACGCAGGAACGTCAGGTTTTTCGTCGTTGCCGCCGGTGACGCTCGTGATCGTGCCGGGACTGCACGGCAGCGAGGACGCGCACTGGCAGAGCTGGCTCGAGCGCGAGACGCCCGGCGCGCGGCGGGTCGAGCAGCGCGACTGGAGTACGCCGAATCTCGCCATCTGGAGCGACGCCGTTCGCGACGTGCTCGCGAGCATCGACGGTCCTGTCGTCATCGCGGCGCATAGCTTCGGGTGTCTCGCGACGGCGCATGCGCTGTCCCACGCAGGCGCGTTCGATGCGCATGCCGCGAACGTGAAGGGCGTGCTGTTCGTTGCGCCCGCGAGCCCCGCGAAGTTCCGTTTCGCGGGCGCGTTCACCGCGCGCCGCCTCGATACGCTTTCGCTCGTCGTCGGCAGCGAGACCGATCCGTGGATGCCGCTCGACGACGCGCGCACGCTCGCGCAGCGCTGGAACAGCGCGTTCGTGAATCTCGGCGACGCGGGGCATATCAATACATCGGCGGGATTCGGACCGTGGCCGCTCGCGAAGCATTTCGTCGAAACGCTCGCGCGCCGTGCCGCGCCCGAATTCGAAGAAGAGGAAGCGCGCGCCTACGGCTGATACCGCAGCGCAAGGATGTGTGTAGGATGCATGGCCGCCTTCGGGCGGCCTTTGTTCGTTGGTGTGATTCGAACCCTGTCTCTGGAGAAAAAATGGCGGTCTATAACAAGCTGGTCATCACCGTTGCACTCGGCATCGCGGCGAGCATCGCGCAGGCGGACACGACGCTGCTCAACGTGTCCTACGACGTGACGCGCGAGCTGTACAAGGACATCGACGCGGCCTTCGTCGCGGACTACAAGAAGAAGACGGGCGAGACGGTATCGGTGCGGCAGTCGCATGGCGCATCGAGCGCGCAGGCGTTGTCGGTGACGCAGGGATTGCAGGCCGACGTCGTCACGATGAACCAGCCCAACGACATCGACCTGCTCGCCGAGCGCGGGCAACTCGTGCCCGCCAACTGGCGCAGCCGCCTGCCCGATGCCAGCGCGCCTTACACGACGACGATGGTCTTTCTGGTGCGCAAGGGCAATCCGAAGAACATCAAGGACTGGAGCGATCTCGCGCGGCCCGGCGTGCAGGCGGTGATCGCCAATCCGAAGACATCGGGCAACGGGCGATACGCGTATCTCGCGGCGTGGGGCTACAAGAAGCAGCAGGGCGCAACGGACGCGCAGGCGCAGGACTTCGAGAAGGCCGTCTTCAGGAACGTGCCCGTGCTCGATACGGGCGGGCGCGGCGCGACGACGACCTTCACGCAGCGCGGCATCGGCGATGTGCTCGTCACCTTCGAGAACGAAGTCGGTCTGATGAGCGCGGGGCCGGGCGCGAAGGACTTCGAGGCCGTGTATCCGTCGGTGAGTCTGCTCGCGGAGCCGCCGGTATCGATCGTCGACAAGGTGGTGGACAAGCGCGGCACGCGCAAGGAAGCCCAGGCGTATCTCGACTTCCTGTTCACGCCCGCGGGGCAGGAGATCATCGCGCAGCATCATCTGCGGCCGCGTAACGCGGACGTGCTCGCCAGGCATGCGGCCGAGTTCAGGCCGATGAAGACCTTCACCGTCGAGCAGATGTTCGGAAGCTGGCAAAAGGCGCAGCAGACGCATTTCGCCGATGGCGGGACGTTCGATCAGGTGGTGGCGGAGAAGAACTGACGCGGGTTATGCGCACGGCTTCGGTCTCGTCATGGCGGGCCTTGCGGCATTTACCGCAGCCGTGCTGATCGCCCAATGCCGGGCATCGAAACAAATCCTTGCGGATGGTCGCCGCCGCAGCCATTGGGCGAGCATGACGTGAATGATGATGTACAGACCGACCGGGACGAGCAGCGTTGCCCACGGCACCGTGACCGACGAGCGCCCTTTCGATATCGCGGTGACAAAACCCAGGCGCGATGGCCGAGCTCTACTCGCGCGTCGCGTTATCGGCACGCGCGACGCTCGCACCCGGCGCAACGGACGAGCCCATCGCCTGAAAGAGCGCGGCGGTGTCGCTCAGGCGCGCGCTGCTCGCGCGGATCGTCGAGAGGCGCGCGTCGAGATACTGCTGCTCGCTGCCGCGTGCGGCGCGCGGCGGGATTGCGCCCAGCCGCACACGCGCCGCCGCATCCGCCGATGCATCGCGCGCCGCGTTGCTCGCGCTGTCGGCGAAGGCGAGCGCTTCGCTGTCGGTTTCGAGCGACGCCAGCGTGTTCGCGACGTTTTGAAACGCCGAGAGCACGGTCTGCTTGTATTGCGCGACGGCAGCGTCATACGTGGCGATGGCCGCGCGGCGTTGCGCGAGCAGCGCGCCGCCATGAAAAATCGGCTGCGACAGCGATGCGCCCACGCTCCACAACGCGCCCGCGCCTGACAGCGCGGTCGGCCAGTCGAAGCCGCCTTTGCCCATCGACGCGGATATCGAGAGGCTCGGATACATCTGCGCGGTCGCGACGCCGACTTGCGCGGCGGCGGCCTTCACTGCGGCATCGGCGGCCTGGATGTCGGGGCGTGTCTGCAACAGCGTAGATGGCAGCACGACCGGCACATCGGACGGCACGGCGAGGCTCGCGAGATCGAGATCGCCGGGCGCCTGATCGGGCGTGCGTCCAAGCAGCACCGCGAGCGCGTGGCGCGTCGCGAGCCATTGCGCGCGCAAGCCCGGCAATTGCGATGCGAGCGACGCAGCGTTCTGCTGCGCATTGAGCATCTCGGCACGCGACGCGGAACCGAGCGCATAGCGGCGCTGCGCATCATGCGCATCGTCGTTGGCGAGCGCGACGAGGCGTTCGGTCACGTCGATCTGCGCATGCAACGCCGCCGCGCCGATCGCGCCCGTCACGATGTTGGCCGCAAGCGCGCGACGTGCGGCGTCGAGCTGAAAGGCCTGTTGATCGACCTGCGCGGCAAGCGCCGCATTCGCAAAACGCGCTGCGCCGAAGAGATCGAACGTGTATTGCGCCTGAATCTGCCCGACGAAGAGGTTGTAGAGCACGGTCGGCGGGCCGGCTTCGGGAATGCCGAAGCCGCGTTGCCGCGTCGCTTGCGCGCCCGCGTCGATCTGCGGCAACAGCGACGAACCTACTTGCGCACGCAACTGTTCGCGCGCGGCGACGAGGCTCTTGTCGGCCGCCGCGAGATTCGGGCTCGCGCGCAAACCTTCATCGACGAGCGCATTCAACGCATCCGATCGATACAGCTTCCACCATGCGGGCACGGGCGGCGCGCCCGCGACGAAGCGCTGAGACGCGCCTTCGGCCGTGACGCTCGCTTGCGCTTGCGGCTGCGCGCCGTAATGCGCGGGTTGCGGCATCGCGGGCGGCTTGCCATCGGGTCTTAACGCGCATGCGCCGAGCGCGATGCACGCCGCAGTCATCACAAGCCGGCGATTCATGTCGATGCTCCTTCGCGTTCGTCGAGCTTCACGCGAAACCACGCGGCGTAGAGCGCGGGCAGATAGAAGAGGGTGAGCACGGTCGCGCTCGTGATGCCGCCCATCAGCGCGGTCGCCATCGGGCCGAAGAAGTTGCTGCGCAGAAGCGGAATCAGCGCGAGCACGGCGGCCGCGGCCGTCAGCGTGATGGGCCGGAAACGTCGCACCGTCGCGCCGATGATCGCATCGAAACGCTTGTGTCCGGACGCGATGTCCTGCTCGATCTGATCGACGAGAATCACCGAGTTGCGCATGATGATGCCGAACATCGCGATCACGCCGAGCATCGCGACGAAGCCGAACGGCTTGCCGAATGCGAGCAGCGTCACCACGACGCCGATCAGTCCGAGCGGCGCGGTGAGCACGACCATCATCACGCGCGAGAAGCTCTGCAACTGGATCATCAGAAGCGTCAGCACGACGATCACCATCACCGGAATCTGCGCGTTGATCGAAGCCTGGCCCTTGCCGCTTTCCTCGACCGAGCCGCCCACTTCGACGCGATAACCGACCGGCAGCGCGCGGCGCATCGCGTCGAGCTTCGTGTCGATGGCGTGCGTCACGTCGATGCCCTGCGCATCGCCCTTCACGTCCGATTGCACGGTGATGGTCGGCTGGCGGTCGCGTTCCCAGATCACGCCGTATTCGAGCGTATCGACGACGCGTCCCAGCGCGCCGAGCGGCACCGGCCCGTGCGGCGTCGGCATCGCGAGCGTGGCGAGCCGCGCGGGATCGACGCGCTCGGCACGCGGCGCACGCAAATCGACGCTGATGAGCTTGTCGCGCTCGCGATACTGCGTGACCGTGGTGCCGGTCAGCGTCATGGCGAGAAAGCTCGCGACGTCCTGCGACGAGATGCCCGCATCGCGCGCCTTCTGCTGATCGATCTCGAAGCGCACCGAACGCTCCGAAGGCTCGTCCCAGTCGAACTGCACGTTGGCCGTGCGCGCATCGGCGCGCATGTCGGCGGCAACCTGTTCGGCGATGTGACGCACGGTGCCGATATCGTCGCCGCTCACGCGAAACTGCACCGGATAGCCGACGGGCGGACCGTTCTCCAGCCGCGACAAACGCGTGCGCACGGCAGGGAAGCGCTCACGCAACATCGGATTGAGCCAGCGCGCGAGCGCCTCGCGCGCCTGCACCGACTTCGCGGTGACGACGAACTGCGCGAAGTTCGGCGTCGGCAATTGCTGATCGAGCGGCAGATAGAATCGCGGCGCGCCGGTGCCGACGAAGCTCACGACATGGTCGATTTCTTCGCGTCCCTTCAACGCTTCTTCGAGCCGCTTCGCTTCGCGCAAGGTCGCTTCGAACGATGCGCCTTCCTGCAATCTGACGTCGATCAGCAGTTCGGGACGGTCCGAGCTCGGGAAAAACTGTTGAGGCACGATCGTGAAGCCGGCCATCGCGATGACGAAGAGCACGACCGTGATCGCGAGCACGATGAAACGCCGCTTCACGCACCAGCCGACCCAGCCTCGCAGGCGTCCGTAGAACTTCGTGTCGTAGATATCGTGTTCGTGGTCGTCCGGCAAATGCGCTTCCTTCTTCCGTTCGGGCAGGAGCTTGTAGCCGAGCAACGGAATCAGCACGACTGCCGCGAGCCACGAAGCGATCAGCGCGATTGCCGACACTTCGAAGATCGAACGCGTGTATTCGCCGGTGCTCGATTTCGCAAGCGCGATCGGCAGGAAGCCCGCGACGGTGACGAGCGTGCCGGTCAGCATCGGGAACGCGGTGCTCGTGTAGGCGAACGCGGCGGCGCGCGCGCGGCTCCAGCCTTGTTCGAGCTTCACGGCCATCATCTCGACGGCGATGATCGCGTCATCGACGAGAAGACCCAGCGCAAGAATCAGCGTGCCGAGGGAGACCTTGTGCAGGCCGATGTCGAACAGATACATGAAGAGCGCAGTGACGGCGAGCACGATCGGAATCGAGATCACGACCACCATGCCCGTGCGCACGCCGAGCGAAACGAGACTCACGATCAGCACGATGACGACCGCTTCGGCGACGGCTTCGAGAAAGTCGTCGACGGAATGCGAGACCGCGTGCGGCATGCTGGAGACTTCGGTGAGCTTCAGTCCCGCGGGTAGTTGCGCACGCAACTTGATCATCGCTTCGTCGAGCGACTTGCCGAGACGCACGACGTCCTCGCCCGGCTGCATCGTGATGCCGATGCCGAGCACGGGCGTGCCCGCCGAGCGCATCTGGGTGGCGGGCGGATCGATGTAGCCGCGCCTGATCGTCGCGATGTCGCCGAGTCGGAACGAGCGGCCGTTCACGTTGATGAGCGTATCGGCGAGCGCGTCCACGCTTTTGAATTGCCCGCTCGGGCGCACGAACACGCGGTCGTTGGGCGTCGTCAGCACGCCTGCGGCCGAGACGGCGTTCTGCCCGTCGACGGCCTGCGCGATCTGCTGCGGCGAGATGTTCAGGCGCGTGAGCGTCGTGTTGGGAAGCTCGACGTAGATGCGCTCTTCCTGATCGCCGAAGTAATCGATCTTCGCGACGCCCGGCACGCGCAATAGAACCGTGCGCAAGGCATCGGCGTAATCGTGCAGTTGCGCGGGCGAGAAGCCGTCGCCTTCGAGCGCGTAGATGGTGGTGTAGACGTCGCCGAATTCGTCGTTGAAGAACGGGCCTTGCACGCCGGGCGGCAAGGTCGCGGCGATATCGCCCACTTTCTTGCGGATCTGATACCACTCTTCGGGCACGTCCTTCGCGGGCGCGGAATCCTTCATCTGAAAGAAGATGAGCGATTCGCCGGGGCGCGAATAGCTGCGCATGAAATCGGTGTACGGCGTTTCCTGCAGCTTGCGCGCGATGCGGTCCGTCACTTCTTCCTGCACCTGACGCGCGGTCGCGCCCGGCCAGAACGTGCGGATCACCATCACGCGGAAGGTGAAGGGCGGATCTTCCGACTGCGCGAGCCGCGTGTAGGCGAGGATGCCGAAGATTGTCGCCATCGCGATGAGAAACACGACGAGCGCGCGATGTCGCAGCGCCCACGCCGAGAGATTGAAGCGGCCTTCCTCGTGTCGATGCGCGTTGTCGTCTTCGCGAGTGTCGCTCATGACGCGAAGTCCTCGGGATGCAGCGGCGCGACGACGCGCACTTTTTCTCCCGCGGACACCGTATGCACGCCTTGCCACACGATGCGCTCGCCCGCTTCGATGCCGCCCGCGAGCGTCACCGTGCGCTCGCCGTAGCGCGCGACTTCGACGCGCCTCAGTTCGAGCGCATCGCCCGGCTGTTTGACGATCCATACGGCGGGATGGCCGTTGTCGTGGAACAGCGCCGTCGATGGAATGGTGAATGCGCCCTTCGCGCCATTGGACCCGGCGAACGCGATATCCGCGGTCATGCCAAGGCGCACGTCGGGTGTCGGTGCTTCGAGCGTGAGCTTCGCGCGCCAGGTGCGGCTTTGCGTGTCGGCGGCGGGCGAGAGCTCGCGCACGCGCGCCCTGAAGGTTTGCCCGGGCAATGCCGCGAGCCGCACGCTGGCCTCCTTGCCTATGGCGAACGCGCCGAGCGCGGCTTCGGGCACGTCGCAGATCACGTCGATATCGCCGCTCCAGGCAAGCGTGTAGATGGCCTGGCCCGCCGTGACGTTCTGGCCGGTGTCGGCCTGCTCGGCGGTGATGACGCCCGCGTGATCGGCGGCGAGTGTCGCGTAGCGGAGTTGATCGGCGGACAGTCCCGCCTGCTGCTGCGCCTGATTGCGCTGCGCGAGCGCGGAGGCATAGGCGTTCTGCGTCTGTTCGAGCTGCGCGGGCGCGATGAGATGCTCCGCGGCCTGTGCGCGATCGCGATCGAGTTGCTGCTTCGCATAAACGAGCTGATGTTCGGCGGCGTCGAGCTGCGCGCGGGCGCTCGCGTTGTTCTTCTCGACGTCGGCGGGATCGAGCCGGGCGACGACTTGCCCTGCCTTCACGCTGTCGCCGAGGCGCACGCGCCGCTCGAGAATCTTGCCGTTGATGCGAAAGGAAAGCGGCGTCGAATAGCGCGACTGGATCTGTCCGGGCAAGCTGGATGCATTCGCGTGACCGTCCGCTTGCGCCGCGACGGCGACGACCGGGCGCGGCGCGGGTGCGGGCGCTTCATGCCGCTTGCAGGCGAAGAGCATTACACAGACGATAGGAACGAATGCCGCGCGCGCCACGGCCGACGCGGGTGAGTGCAAGAGCTTCACAGGAACCTCGGCGCCCGCAAGGGCATGGTGCCGCGAGCTCGAAACGGCTGCGCGCGGCTCATGGGCGAAGCAAGGGAAAGGGTGATCCGGCGATAATTCAGAGAACCGAGCGGAAGCGGGGCGGTTCAAGACATCGACTTGTAAGCCCCGCCCGGCAAGGGTTTCGAAGACCCGGACGCGAATACGAAGTGAATTCTAATACAGCCATGTATTCGAATGCAAAGACGGATTTGTAAGGCGCGCGATGCTACACTTCGCGCATGAAACCTGTACGTCTCACTCGCGAGCAGAGCCGTGACCAGACGCGCCAGCGTCTGCTCGACGCTGCGCAGACGGTTTTCACGCAGAAAGGATTCGGTGCATCGAGCGTCGAGGATGTGGCTGCCGACGCGGGCTATACGCGCGGCGCGTTCTATTCGAACTTTTCGAGCAAGGCCGAGTTGTTGCTCGAAGTGCTCAAGCGCGATCACGACACCATCATGCAGCGCCTCTCCACGATCTTCGAGGATGGCGAGGCCTCACGCGCCGACATGGAAGCGCGCGTGCTGCAGTACTACAGCGAGTGCTATCAGAACAACGCGTGTTTCCTGCTGTGGGTCGAAGCGAAGCTGCACGCGAGCCGCGACGCCAAATTCCGCGCGAGCTTCAATGCGCTGATGCGCGAGCTGCGGCAGACCACGACCGATTACATCAGGGCATTCTCCGAGCGCGTGGGCACGCCGCTCACGATGCCGCCGGAACAGATGGCGCTCGGCCTCATCGCGCTGTGCGACGGCGTGCAGTTCTTCTATTCCTCCGACCCGCAATCGGTGCCGGCGCAATTCGCCGAGGACGTGCTTGCGCAGTTCTTCCGGCGCGTCGTGTTGAGCGCCGCAGCCGACTAAGACGGCTCGACTTGCTGGCGAGATCGCGATGAACGCGCTTTTTGCCAGCATGCATCGCCCGTGGCACGGATGAGCTCGATACGCTAATCTTTGCGCGAGAGCCGCAGAGGCCGCGCTTGCAGTGTTTCGAGTTCGCTTGCGATCTCGCGGAACGGGGATGACATCCTGGAGGGAATCTCCATGAGCGCATTCGCGCGGCGCGTAAGAGCGGGGCATGTCCTGACTGGCGCTCGAGCATGGATGATCGCGCTCGGAGTCTGCATCGGATGCGCGGCGTGCCCCTCGCCCGCAATGGCCGCGCCGCTGCCTGCCGCGATGCAAAAGTTCATCTCGCCACAGCCGGCCTCCGAAGCGCCGGCTGCCTCTGCGCCTTCACCCGCGAGTCAGGCCGAAATGGTGCGTTCGCTGAACAGCCTCATCGGCACGCTCGACAACGATGCGCAACGCAGCGCATTCGTCGCGCAACTGAAGATGCTGCGTGACGCGACGCAGAAGGCCGCGCCGGCCACGCCCGCACCCGCCAATACCGATCTGCTCGGCGCGATCGCATCGGGCATTGCATCGGTCGAAACGAATCTGAGTGGAGGCCTCACGCCCTTGCGTGCCTGGACGGTCCGTTCGAGCGCCGCTGCAAGCGAGTTGCGGGCCGTCGTCACGGGTGCGCGAGGCGAGAGCTTCGGCAAGATCCTTGCGGCAATGGGCGCGACGCTCGCGGGCTGGGGGCTGTGCGCGTTCGTGCTGATTCGCATTCAGCGGCGCATCTTCGCGCGCTTCGGCAGGAACGTCACGCTTGCGCCGAATCCTACGTCGACGCAACTGCTCGCTTTCGCGTTGCGACAGACCGGGCCGTGGTTCGTCGCATTCCTCGCGGTGCTGATCTTCGGGCACTCGATGCCCGATGCGCTCGGCCGCACGCTCGGGCTCGTCATTGCTTATGCGATCGTCGCGGGCGCCATCTTCTCGGCAATCTGCATGATCGTATTCTCGGTGTTCAGCACGGCGCATCGTCGCGTCGCCGTGCAGCAACTGCTTGCGCGCACAACCTGGCCGCTCTTCGTGATCGGCGCATGCGGCGCGCTCGGCGATGCGACCGCCAACGCCGATGTCATGCGCCAGCTCGGCCCGAATCTCGCGGGCATCGTGTCGACCTTCGCCAGTCTCGCCGCGGCGTTGCTCTCCGGCTATTTCGCGCTCGCTTACAGGCGGCCCGTCACGCATCTGATTCGCAATCGCCCGTATGCACGCAGACGCGATCATCAGTTCGCAACCGAAGCGCTCGATATCCTCGCGTCGCTGTGGCATATCCCGATACTGCTGATCGCGGTCGCGTCGGTCGTCGCGATCATCGACGGACGCGGTGCCGAAGGCGACGTGCTGCGGCCGTCGCTGCTCAGCGCGGCGCTGCTCGTGCTCACGCTGTTCGCCTCCGCGCTGCTGCTGCATCTGACGCGCCGGCGCGACACGCGTGCGCGCCGCCGCGCGCCGCATCTGACGCGGCTCCTGCACTTTGGGTGCACGCTGGTCGTGCTCCTGATCTGGCTCGCCTACCTGCGTTTCGAACTGGAACTCTGGAGCGGACCGATCGCGCGGCTCATCAAGCACAGCGCGATGACACCCGGTTTCAGACACGCGCTGATCGCGGTCGTTGCGACAGTGTTCGGCGCGTGGTTCATCTGGATCATCATCGACACGGTGATTCTCGAAGCGCTCGGCCCGAATAGCTCGCGCAACAAGGCGCTCAGTCCCGGCGTGCGCGCACGCACCATGCTGCCGCTCGTGCGCAACGCGATCTTCGTGACGGTCGCGAGCCTCGCGGCCATCGTCGCGGCCGCGAGTCTCGGCATCAATCTGACGCCGCTGCTCGCCGGCGCGGGCGTGATCGGTCTCGCGGTCGGCTTCGGCGCGAAGTCGCTCGTCACCGATCTGATCACGGGGCTCTTCATCATCGTCGAGGAGACGATCTCGGTCGGCGACTGGATCGATATCGACGGCGGCCATGCCGGCACCGTGATGGACCTCACGATCCGCACGGTTCGCCTGCGCGACGGGCAAGGCGCGGTTCACACCATTCCGTTCTCGCAGATCAAGATCGTGAAGAACCTGTCGCGCGATTTCGCCAATGCGGTATTCGAGGTCCGCGTACCGTTCTCCGCGAAACTGGACGACATCACGCGCATGATCGCCGAAGTTGGCGCCGATCTGAGCAGCGACTTTCGCTTTCGCAACGAGATACTGGCGCCGGTCGACGTGTGGGGCCTCGATCGTTTCGAGGCGAACTGCATCGTGGTGAAAGGGCAGATCAAGACGCGGCCGCTACAGCAATGGAGCGTGGCGCGTGCGTTCAATGCAAGGCTCAAGCTCAAGATGGATGAAGCAGGCATCGAAATGCTGTTGCCGCAGATGCAGCTTCATGCGTCGCCGGACGCACGCGACGCGCGCACACGCCCCGACGAGCGCGCTCAGGCGCAAGCCCGACATGCAACCGACGGCGCCGTGCAGCCGGAACTCCGTGTGCTCCGGGAATCGCCCTGAATCGGAACGGCCATAGCCATTGCGCGATTTCCGGCTTGTCGGTGCCGTGCGTATGCGCGCAATCGAGGTGACTCATTCCCGAGACACTATTTCTTCAATGACAGTATTGCCATCCAGTACGCCGTCAAATGAATTAAAATGATTTAACAACGCTGGGCTTTCTTACCACCGTAGCGTCTTGCAGGCATTCGATGACACGCCATATCAGTAGATATTGGGTCGCCGGCATCGTGGCTTTTCTAGTCGGCAACTTTGCATCAGCCAGTGAACAAACTCGATTGAACCCTATTCAGCGAGTCGCTGCGGATGTGCTGTTCTTTCCCTATCCGGCCGTCGTCTCGACCGCAGGCGCTCATACTGCCGCCAAGCCTCATCATTCGCGATATGGTTTCAAAGGCACTCAGGACGCGCTGGACGCCGTAACGTTGTCGAAGTACGACAAAAGCGTCCATCCTGATCTGAGTCAACTCGCCCGCGTTTCGCCGCTGCCCTCTTCGCCGACTTCGGTTCCTGTTCCGGTGCGTCCGCGCGACGACACCACGCCTGACGACGACTGGCATTTTTCCGCCAACCCGCAATTGGGTGTGAATCACGAGCACGAAAAGGCCATGACTTTTTCCGTGCGCCGCGATTTCTGAGCGTTCGCATACTTCACTTTCCCGCGCGAAATTTTGAGGTTGCCGGTTGCCGATTCAGTCGCATAAAGTGGGGGAAGCACTGCGTGTTTTCTCGTGATCGATGGAGCCCAGGCAAATGAACAAGTTGCTTATATCCGGCGCGACGACGATGTTCACGCTCGCCGGCGCGGCCCATGCGCAAAGCAGCGTCACGCTCTACGGTCTCATAGACGCGGGCATTACTTATTCGAACAGTCAGATCAACACGACCGGCAGCGGGCACAGCAACTGGGAATTGAAAAGCGGCCCGGTCCAGTACAGCCGATGGGGTTTGCGCGGCGCGGAAGATCTGGGCGCGGGATTGAAAGCCATCTTCAATCTGGAAAGCGGCTTCAACCTTAACAATGGCCAGTACACGTCGAGCAACCGCATCTTCAATCGTCAGGCCTATGTCGGTTTGTCGAGCCGCGATTACGGCGTGCTCACGTTCGGCCGCCAGACCGACGACATGGTGGACTTTGTCGCGCCGCTTTCATTGACGGGCACCGAGTATGGCGGCACGCACTTCGCGCATCCGTTCGATATCGATAATCTCAACGATTCATTTCAGATCAACAACGCCGTGAAGTATCAGAGCCCGGATTTTGCGGGATTCAAACTCGGGGCGTTATATGGATTCTCCAATCAGTCTGGCGGTTTTTCGAACAATCGCGCATACAGCCTCGGCATTTCGTATTTGTGGGGACCGCTCAATTTCGGCGCGGGTTTCCTGCAGCTCAACAGCGACGCCGCGACACCGGGACAACTCAACGCAAACGGCGCCGTCACCGATACGACCGGCTCCTCGCTGATCGGCGCGCTCACGACGACCGCCGTACCGCTGGGCGCGCTGTCGAGCCGCCAGCAGACGTGGGGCGCGGGCGTGAACTATGCGTTCGGCCCGGCGGTGGCGGGCTTCGTCTACACGCAAACCAATCTGACGCAGTTGTTCCAGACCGGTTTGAGCACGCACGTTCAAAACTTCGAAGGCAATTTGCGCTATGCGCTGACCCCGGCGGTCGAACTGTCCGCCGCCTACACGTATTCGCGCGCGGGCGGCCTCGCGGGCGCGGGCAATCCGCACTGGAACCAGGTCAGCGCGATGGCGGGCTATAGCTTCTCGCGACGCACCGATGTCTATGTGCAAGGTGTCTGGCAAGGCGTGAGCGCGAGCAGCAACTCGCCGTTGGGCGTCGCGTGGATCAACGGTCTCACGGCGCCGTCATCCACGAGCAACCAGGTCGAAGCGACGGTCGGCCTGCGCCATCGCTTCTGAGCGCCGGCGCTTTACCGTCGATCAGGCAGCAGGCCGAATGCCTTTGTCAGTCGCGTATGAAGGCGGCATCGACGCGCTTTCGACTGGCGCATCTTGCCGATGCCGATATTTGCGGCCCCATTCTGTCACGGCCAAAGCGCGTTCGTCGGTGCAGAAGTTTTCGAACTCTCGCCACGCCTCATCGTAGTCACCTTCGCGTGCGAGATCGAATTGCTTTCCGCCGGTCGCGCACGAAGCGAGCTTCATGAACCGCTTCAATATCGGCCGGCATGCGTGGCTGATGTAAGGGTCGGCTTCCTCTCTCGGCCACTCGTTCGCCGCAATGAGCATCTGACGCCACGCGAGAACGGTTTCGTGGCAGGCGTTGCATTGCGCGTCGCCCTGAATGAGCGCGCTCGCTTCGAGAACGGCGGTCGCGTGCTCTTCGAATTTCGACAGCTTGATCCAGGCGGCGCGGGCAAGGGAATCCGGTCTGCCGTCGTCGCCGTCGATGAGCGCGCCATCCATGGCCGATGGCGGCTCCAGCTTCATGACAATGCCTTCTTCGCGGAGCATCACGCGCACGCTGAAATCGGCGACGAGCATCGCGAGGCGGCATCGCCAGCGCATGCTCATGTCATGGAGCCACGTTTCATCGGACGTTCGAATCGCGGCGGCGATTTCCTCGCGCGCATCGGCGAGCCATCGGCTTTGCGCGAGTCGGTCTGCTGGTCTCATTGCGTCGTCTCGATGCGAACCGGAAGCGTCCGGCTTAACTCGCGCACCCGAAGTGCGCGTGACCCGGGGCGCCGGGCCGGCATTCGATCGCCTGCCACGTCCCGGGCGTGGACATGCGGACGCAATTGGCCTCTACTTAAGCCTTTCGTCGACGACAAGGAAGCGACATTGCCCAGCCGATATTTCGACAACGAGCAACGCGCACATGCCGTCGCTGCTCAGGCCAGTCCTTGCGATGAGCTCGTCATTCGCGCGCAGCCCGTCGCCGTCGCCGCACCGTGCCGGCGCAAGCGCCTCGCTCTGTCGGCGACGATCCTCGGTTCGAGCATGGCGTTCATCGACGGCTCGGTCGTCAACGTCGCGCTGCCGTCGATCCAGAACGAGCTCGGCGCGAGCATCGCGGCGATGCAATGGGTCGTCAACGCGTATCTGCTGTTTCTGGGTGCGCTCGTGCTGGTCGGCGGCTCGATGGGCGACAAGCTCGGCCGGCGCAAAGTGTTCATCGCGGGCATCGCGCTCTTCACGGTCGCGTCGGCGGCGTGCGGCTTCGCGCCGAATACGAGCTGGCTCATCGCGGCGCGTGCGTGGCAGGGCGTCGGCGCGGCGCTGCTCGTGCCGGGCAGCCTCGCGATCATCGGCGCGGTGTTCGAGGGCGAAGCACGCGCACGCGCGATCGGCACATGGGCGGGCGTCGGCGCGATCACATCGTCGGTCGGGCCGGCGGCAGGCGGCTGGCTCGTCGATGCATTTTCCTGGCGCGCGATCTTCTTCCTCAATCTGCCGCTCGCGGCCGCGACGATCGCGCTGGCAGTCGCCTCCGTGCCCGACAGTCACAACGCCGACGCGCCGCAGACGCTCGACTGGCCGGGCGCCGCGAGCGCGGCAGCGGGACTCGCCGCGCTGACCTACGGTCTCACCGAGGCGCCGTCGCGCGGTTTCGCCGATCCGCTCGTGCTCGGCACGATCGGCGCGGGCGTGGTGCTGCTCGGTGCGTTCGTCGCGATCGAAGCGAAATCCCGCGATCCGATGATCCCGCTCGACATCTTCCGCTCGCGCGATTTCAGCGGCGCCAATCTCGTCACGTTGCTGCTGTATTTCGGACTCGGCGGCGTGCTGTTCTTTCTGCCGTTCACGTTGATCCGCGCGTATGGCTTCAGCGCGACCGAAGCGGGCGCGGCGGTGCTGCCGATGCCGCTCATCATCGGCTTGCTGTCGCGCTTCACGGGAGGGTTGACGAGCCGCTTCGGCGCGCGGGCGTTGCTGATCGCCGGGCCGTGCGTCGCGGGTCTCGGCTTCGGGATGCTCGCGCTGCCGTTCGTCGCGGGCAGCTATTGGGCGGGGTTCCTGCCCGCGCTCGTCGTGCTCGGGCTCGGCATGACGATCACCGTCGCGCCGCTGACGACGACCGTGATGGCGTCGGTGGGCAGCGAACGCGCGGGCATCGCGTCCGGCATCAACAACGCTGTTGCGCGCGTGGCGAGCCTGCTCGCGGTCGCGGTGCTCGGCATCGCGTTCGTGTGGTCGCACGATGCGGCCTTGTCGGCGCGGCTCGATCGCCTGCACTTGCCGCACCAGCGCATGCGCGTGCTCGATGCGGATGAACAGTCCGCCGCGCCTTCGACGCCGCTCGCCCGCGCGCAGGCCGATGCCATCGCCGATGCCCTGCGCGCGGTCGCCGCGCTGTCCGCCGTGTGCGCCTTTGCGGCTGCGGGCGTCGCCGCGGCAACCATCCGTCGCAAGAAATAAAAAAATCCCGATGCCGGCCAGACCGGTCATCGGGATTGGAAAGTACGGCTTTCGATGCGCTTCTTATTGGCCGGCGTGTGCCGGTTGTCGTTCGATCGCCTTCGCGCGCTTTTGCAATTCTTCGGTCGTGTGGCCTTCGCCGTTCGGCAGCCAGCCCGGCGGACGCAGCAGGAAGCCGGCGGCATCCGACACGCTCTTCGCGTTGACCATGTCCTTCGCAAGACTGACCCAGTGCTCCATCTCGACGACGATCGGGTTATGCGAGGTCACCGGCGTCGTCAGACCGTACACACACGGCTCTTCGGCGCGTTCTTCCACGTAGGTGCCGAACAGCCGATCGAAGATGATCAGCACGCCGCCGAAGTTCGCATCGAGATACGTCGCGTTCGATGCGTGGTGCACACGGTGCGACGACGGCGTGTTGAACACATATTCGAGCCAGCCGAGCTTCGGAATCCACGTCGCGTGCAGCCAGAATTGATAGAGCAGGTTGATCGATACGACTGCGAGCACCACATCGGGCTTCACGCCGAACCACACGAGCGGGGTGAAGAAGATGGCCGAGCCCGCGATCTTGGTCAGCCAGCCGAGACGGTACGCGGACGACAGCGTCAACTGGTTCGGCGAGTGATGGACCGCGTGATTTGCCCAGAAGAAGCGGATCGTGTGCGACGCGCGGTGATACCAGTAGTAGCAGAACTCCTGTCCGATGAAGAGCAGAAAGAGCGTCAGCGCCGTATTCGTCGTGACAGTGTGAACGCGATGCTCCCACGCGAAGTTGAACACCGGCGTCGCGAGCGAGATCGGCACGAACGTGAGCAGTTTGCGGCCGATGAGATCGACGAGCGAGATCCACGTCTCGTGCCAGTCGAATGCCTTGTCGGTGCCCTTGTTTTTGAAATGCAGCACGACAGCTTCGATCATCGACGCGGTGAGAACGATGCCCATCGCGTACAGCGAGATTTTTCCAAGCAGTTCCAGTTCCATGATGGTTCGCCTTGGTGGGTGGTTGCGAATGAGCCCATTGTGGCGATCGGCCTGGTTAAAAACCACGCACAAACTATTTCATGGAATGTCACGAGCCGGCCGCAAAGCCTTATGGCGTAAGGGGCGGGCGATTCGCGGGAGTTGTTTCAAGGCATGTCGGCTCGAGACGGGGCTTCCGGACAAGACGCGAGGGCCGCTATAGGAAGTCGGGCCCCGCGCCGCTCGATTCACTCAATCGTGATGTAGGTAAGCAGCTTACGGCAAGCTTGTGCGTGCGGTCAGACGTCGATAGAATGCGAACAATTCCTATTTACGTGGCATCCAGAAAATGATCGCTGTTGCAAAAAACTGTCGCACCCAGGCATCGGCGGCATGAGGCCGGTTTTGGTTCGCCTGCATCGCTGGCTCGGTGTCGCGACGGCGCTCTTTCTGTTCGTTTCGGGTCTCACCGGCGCGATCATCGCGTGGGACCATGAAATCGATGCGCTCCTCAATCCGTCTTTCTTCCACGCGCGCACCGATGGTCCCGCGCTGCCGCCGCTCGAACTCGCGCGACGCGTCGAGGCTGCCGATCCGCGCATCGAAGTGACGTATATGCCGCTCGGCTTCGAGCCGGGACACACCGCGCAGATGATGGTGATGCCGCGCACGAACCCGGCGACGAACGCGCCCTACGAGGTGGCGTACAACCAGATCGCCGTCGATCCGGCGACCGCTCAGGTGCAGGCGCGGCGCATGTGGGGCGCCGTGTCGCTCGCGCGCATCGACCTGATGCCGTTCCTCTACAAGCTGCATTACACGCTGCATCTGCCCGTTGTCGGCGGCTTCGACATCGGCACGTGGCTGATCGGCATCGTCGGCATCCTGTGGTTCTTCGACAGCGGTATCGCGCTGTTCCTGTCGTTCCCGAGCGTGAAGGCATGGCGCAAGTCTTTCGCATTCCGCGTGAAGCGCGGCGGCTATGCGCTCACGTTCGACCTGCATCGCTCCGGCGGCGTGTGGATCTGGGGCCTGCTGCTCGTGATGGCGCTCACGTCGATTTCGATGAATCTCTCCGAGCCTGTGATGCGCCCGGTCGTTTCGATGTTTTCGAAGCTCTCGCCTTCGTTTCTCGATAACGCGGAGCTCGTGCGCGCCGGTCCGCCGGGCAGGCCGCTCGCCACGCGCGAGCAGATTCTGGAGATGGCCGCGCGCGACGCGAAGCACCAGAACCTGACCGAGCCGATGGGCGCGCTCTACTACGCGCCGATGTTCAAGGCCTACGGCGTCGGCTTCTTCGCGCCCGGCCACGATCACGGCGACGTCGGACTCGGCAACGCATGGCTTTATTACAACGCGCAGACGGGCACGCTCGCGGGCTCGTCGATTCCCGGCCGCGGCTCGGCCGGCGACATCTTCATGCAGGCGCAGTTTCCGTTGCACTCGGGGCGGATCGTCGGTCTCGGCGGGCGCATTCTCGTGAGCGCGCTGGGCGTCGCGGTCGCGGTGCTCAGCGCGACGGGCCTCATCATCTGGTTCAGGAAGCGTTCCGCGCGCCGTCATTCGGCGGCCGTTGCGAGCGCGCGCGCGGCTCGCGGAGGATCGTTATCGTCGTGACGAGATCGCGAACGTCGACCTCGCCGGGGCCGCATGTCGTATCGGCCGGCGCTTCGGCAAAAAATCACGACGAGGAAACGAGCCGAAACCCCGCATAGACATACTGATAATGCGCCTGGAACCAGTTGCGGAAACTCGGCCGCAACATGCACGCGGCGGTGCGCGGCGAGCCGCCTTTCATCACGAAGTGCTTGCCGTCGAAGAAATTTGCCGAGTAGCCGAGATAGAACGGAAACGGCTCGAAGCCTTGCAGCGGCCCGAACTCGGTCGACGTCCATTCCCAACCATTGCCGAATTGTCCTTCGACGCCGAACTCGCTTCGATTCTCCGGATGCGCCTGCACCGGCGACGGATCCCATCGGCGGAAATCGAAATTGCCCTCGGTCACGTGAGGCGTGCCGAGCGCGGCGCGCTGCCACTGCGCCTCCGTCGGCAGCGCCTTGCCTGACCAGCGTGCATAGGCCTTTGCCTCGGCATGGCTCACGTACACGGGCCAGTCGGGCGGCAGCGCGATTTCATCGAACATCGTGCGCAGCTTCCACGTGTCTTGCGCATCGGCGCCGGGAATCCAGAAGGCCGGATGCGCGATGCGCTGCTCTTCCTTCCACGCCCAGTCGGCGGCGTCCCAGTAATCTCGATTCCAGTAGCCGCCCGCATCGATGAACCGCAGGTACTCGCCGTTGGTCACCATGAAGCGGTCGATTTCGAACGCGGGCACGTCGATGCGCTCCTCGCCGAACTCGTTGTCCCAGCCGAACCGGCCGCTTTCGCGCGTCAGGCCGAGTGTCACGCTGCCGGCCGGCACGCGCACGGTTCCATGCGTCGGCACGCGATCGGAGGCGCGCTCCGAACGGGCATCGGATGGTGCAATTTTTCTATCGACCGGCAATTGATGCAGCATGTACGCAAGCGTTTCGGCATGCATCAGCCGATGCTCGATCGCCACTTCCAGCAATTGCGCGGGCGATTCGCCAGCGCGCACGGGCGCGGCGGCGACTTTGATCGGATCGAAATGCGCGTCGATCTCGGCGCGGACCGCGTCCCTGTATGCGCGCACTTCGTCGAGCGAGGGCCAGTCGGCCGGCTGATCGGTAGGCAACCCCCCGTCCACCGGATCGATGCCGAAGGCGAAGAGCTCGTCGTAGGCGGGATTCGGGCTCGGCAGGTCGAAGAGGCGCTGATCGAGAAGATTGCGGTCGAAGGCTTCGAGATGCCCGATATAGAAGACGATGCGATGGCGCTCGGCGATCGGCCTGTCGTAGAGATGCTCGGGTTTGACGACGTCGAAGAGTTCGTCGGTCACGCGCCGCGCTTCGGCGAGGCGCTCGAGCAGCGGATGACGCAGGGAAGGTTCGCGGTTCATGTCGCCCAATCTCCGTGGCTGGCCTGTTGGCTTCGCATTCGATCAAAGGGCGCCGAAGCGCCCGTTTGGCCGAACAAAAGAGACTAAACCTTAGCGAACCGCGTGCCAACCGAAATATGGAGGGCGATTATTTCCGCACGCGCAATAATCGCGGGCGCTGTTCCTTCAGACGGCGTGCAAGGCGTCGAAGTCGCGGATACGGATGAACTTGCCCTGCGTTTCGATGAAACCCGCCTTGTCGAAGCGCGACAGCGTGCGGCTGACCGTTTCGAGCGTCATGCCGAGGTAGCTGCCCATGTCGTCGCGCGTCATGCGCAGCGTGAACTCCGAGGACGCGTACCCGCGCTTCGATAGGCGCGACGACAAATCGAGCAGCAGCCGCGCGACACGCTCGTCCGCCCGCAACATGCCGAGCCTCACGACATGGTTCGCCTCGCGGTTCACGGCGTGGCTCATCATGCGATGCAGGCGCCTTTGCAGCGCGTCGGTTTCGCGGCACATGCGCTCGAAGAGCGAATAGGGCACGACGCAGACGGAGCTGTCTTCCAGTGCGATCGCGGCGCACGTATGCTCGCCTTCCTCGATGCCTTCGAAGCCGAGCGCGTCGCCGGCGAGCAACAGTCCCGTCACCTGCTCGCGGCCGCCGTCGTGCGTGATGACCGTCTTGATCGACCCGGAGCGCACGGCGAACAGGGAATCGAAGCGGTCGCCGGCGCGAAAGAGGGCGTCGCCGCGCTTGACCTTGCGCGTCACGGAGATGATGTTCTCCAGCTTGGCGATGTCGTTGGCGCACAGGCCTTCGGGCATGCAGAGATGCCGCATCGCACACGTCGAGCAATGTGCCGAGTTGCGACGCGCGCGGGAGTTGTCAGACAAGGCGGTCATTTGGGCTTCGTTTTGTTGATGAATGACAAAACGATTGTCCCATAGCCCCTCGGCCCGGCCGCGTGAAAAATTGACGCGGCCAGGGCATCCGTCAAGCTTTTTTACCTTATCGGGTTGATTTTTCCACGGCCTCGCCGGCTGCCGATGGAATCAACAGCACCGGCAGTGTGGCCTGACGAAGACACCGCTCGGCGACACTGCCGAGAATCAGGCGCTGGAAGCCTTTGCGCCCATGCGTGCCCATGATCAGCAAATCGGCGTTGAAGGCGTTGGCGGCGTCGATGATGAGCGTCGCGACGTCGTCGCTCGCGGTTGCCTCGACGGTCACGACTTCGCCCGTCACGCCGCGCGCCTTCATCTGCGCGGCGGCTTCGCGCGCGAGCGAGGCGCCTTGCTCCATCAGGCTCGCATGCAGCGACGAAGGATCGTAGCCGGGCAGGTCGAAGTACATCGGTCCGGACTCGACGACGTAATACGGCTGCACGATCGCCTGATGCGTGACGGCGAGATCCAACGCGGCGGTGAAGGCGCGCCCGGAAGTCCGGCTGCCGTCGATGGCGACGAAAATGCGTTTGAACATGTCGGTTTTCCCCATGAAACGATCGATTGGCGCGCGGCATGCGCTGTCATTCATGCGTTTGCATGATAGAGCCCGGGCCTTGCATCGCCGCGCCGCTCTTTGGCGATAAGTCGATCCGGCGCAAGGCAGGCCGTACAATTCGTGGTTCTTCGACATCAGCGTCCGCTTAAAAATTGGCGGCGCGACCTCTTTTTAGCACTTCTCCACCCAGCCCGCCCGACCGACCGTGACTCAAACGCCGCCTGCTTTACCGTTCAGAACAGCGCTCTACGCGATGCTTGGCATCGGTCTCGTCAACATGCTCGTCGCCCTCGACCAGACGGTGGTCAGCACCGCGCTGCCCTCGATCGTCGCGGAGTTGCACGGCTTCGAGTTCTACGCGTGGATCGCGAGCGCCTATCTGCTGGCGTCGGTCGTCACGGTTCCGGTATTCGGGCGGCTCGGCGATTATTTCGGGCGCAAGCCCTTCGTGCTCGCGGCGGTGATCACGTTCACGGTCGCGTCGGTGCTGTGCGGGCTCGCGCCCAGCATGTTGTTCCTCGTGCTCGCGCGCGGGCTGCAAGGCATCGGCGGGGGAATGATGGTTGGCACCGCGTTCGCGGCGATTCCTGATATGTTCCCCGATCCGCGCACCCGCGTGCGCTGGCAGGTCGTGCTCGCGGCGGCGTACGGCATCGGCACGGCGGCGGGGCCGTCGCTCGGCGGGTGGATGAGCCAGCACTGGGGCTGGCGTTCGACCTTCCTCGTGAATCTGCCGGTCGGCGCGGCCGCCCTCTACTTCATATGGGCGCATCTGCCCAACCTGCACCGGCCGCGCGAAGGCGCCGTGAAGATCGACTGGACGGGCGCTGCGCTCGTCGCGCTGGTCCTCGGCGGCTTTCAGGCGCTGATCGAGGCGTTGCCGAAGGATGGCCTGACGACCGCCAATCTCGCGCTCGGCGCGGGCGTGGCGGTGTGCGCCGTGGCACTCCTGATATGCGAGCGGCGTGCGACGCATCCGATCATCCCGCTCGACATCTTCCGCGACGCGCAGCTCAACACGCTTTTCACGCTGTCGTTCCTGGCGGGCTTCGTGATGTTCTCGCTGATCTTCTTTGCGCCGCTCCTGCTGCAGGGCGGCTTCGGCCTTTCGCCGCAGGCCGCGGGGCTGCTCGCGACGCCGATCGCCGCGTGCATCGCGCTCGGCAGCTTCATCAATACGCGCATCGTCATTCATATGCGCAAGCCGGTGAATATCCTTTCAATCGGCTTCACGCTGCTCCTGTTCGCGTCGGTCGCGCTGGCGTTCGCACGCGAGACGACGCCGCATCTGTGGATCGAGCTGCCGATGGCCGCGACCGGCATCGGCCTCGGCTTCGTCCTGAACAACATGAACATCTTCGGGCAGGAAATCGCGGGCCGCGAGCGCTTCGGCATCACGACGGCGCTCTTGCAATCGACGCGCATGGTCGGCGGCATGATGGGCACGAGCATCGTCGGGACGATCGTCGCGCATCACTATGCGAGCGTCGTGCAGCGCACGGTCAGCGTGCTCGGCGCGTCGGCGTCCACGCAATGGCTGCCGCGCCTCTCCGACCCGCGCATTCTCGTCGACGAAGCGCTGCGCGAGCGCATCCTCGCCGAACTGAACGCGGCCGGGCTCGACGCGCCCGCGCTCCTCGACGCCGCCCGCGACGCGCTCGTGCAGTCGATCCACATCGGCGTGATGCTGACGGCGGTCGCGGCGCTCGCGGCCGCGCTGCTGGTGCGGCGCATCGCGCACATTACCTTCAGGAAGCACGCGACGCCCGTCCCGAAGTCGTGACGCGGGTTCTTTGACAAGCGGTTTGTCGCGCCTATAGTTTTTGCGTCGCCGGACGGACAGCTTCGAGCCTGAAGCTGCCTTGTCCGCGACCGCGCACCGCGTTTGCTTCACTTCCCTCGACGGCGGTTCGCACGTCCTGCGCGGAACGCTTGCGCGGGCCGCGGGTCACTCGCTTGTGCGGGCGGCCGCGCGACGCGCTTGCCGCCCATCGCCAACAGAGATGAGGAGCTGACATGAAGATCACCGGAGACATGCTGATCGGCGCATCGGCCGTGCGGGGCACCGATGCCACGCTCCGCGCGTTCGACCCCGCGCGCAATGCCGATCTCGAACCCGCGTTCGGCGGCGGCGGCGCGGCGGAAGTCGCGCGCGCGTGCGAGCTCGCCGAAGCGGCGTTCGACGACTATCGCCACGCACCGTTGGAAACCCGCGCGCAGTTTCTCGAAGCGATCGCCGACAACATCACCGCGCTCGGCGACACGCTGATCGAGCGCGCGATGGCCGAATCCGCACTGCCGAAGGCGCGGCTCGAAGGCGAGCGCGCCCGCACGGTCGGGCAATTGCGCCTGTTCGCGTCGCTCGTGCGCGAGGGCCGATGGCTCTGCGCCACCCTCGATTCCGCGCAGCCGGACAGAAAGCCGCTGCCGCGTTCGGACCTGCGTTTGCAAAAGATTCCCGTCGGGCCGGTCGCGGTGTTCGGCGCGAGCAACTTTCCGCTGGCGTTTTCGGTGGCGGGCGGCGATACGGCGTCGGCGTTCGCGGCGGGGTGTCCCGTCGTCGTGAAATCGCATCCGGCCCATCTGGGCACATCGGAACTCGTCGGTCGCGCGGTGCAGAAGGCGGTCGCGGACAGCGGTTTGCCAGAGGGGACGTTTTCGCTCGTCGTCGGCGCGGGCAATGCAATCGGCGAGGCGCTCGTCGCGCATCCGGCGATCCAGGCGGTCGGCTTCACCGGTTCGCGGCGCGGCGGGCTGGCGCTCGTCGATATCGCGGCGAAGCGCCCTGTGCCGATACCCGTTTTCGCCGAGATGAGCAGTGTCAATCCGGTATTCGCGCTGCCGGGCGCGCTGGCGGCGCGCGGCGATACGCTGGCGGCGGGCTATATCGATTCGGTCACGCTCGGCGTCGGCCAGTTTTGCACGAATCCGGGCCTCGTGATCGGGCTCGCGGATCCGGATCTCGATGACTTCATCGACAACGCCGCGGCGGCGATCGAAAAGAAGAGCACGCAGACGATGCTCACGGCGGGCATCGCCGCGGCCTACGAGGACGGCGTCAAGCAACGCGATGCGTCCGCGAAGCGCATTGCGACGGGTGAAAAGAGCGAGGCGTCGAGCGGCGCGCTGCCGGCGCTGTATCGCGTGAGCGCGGAGGAGTTTCTGGCGAAGCCGCAACTGGCGGAGGAGATTTTCGGGCCGACCTCGGTGATCGTCGTATGCCGCGACGAGGACGAGATGATTCTCGTCGCGCGCGGTCTCGAGGGTCAACTGACGGCCACGCTCCTGATGGAGCAAGACGATGTAGAGCTCGCGCGGCGGCTCTTGCCGGTGCTCGAGCGCAAGGCCGGGCGGATTCTCGCGAACGGCTTTCCGACGGGCGTCGAAGTGTCCTACGCAATGGTGCACGGCGGCCCCTATCCGGCGACCTCCGACAGCCGCTCGACCTCGGTCGGCGCGATGGCGATCGAACGCTTTCTGCGGCCGGTGTGTTATCAGGATTTGCCGGCGGCGCTGTTGCCCGAGGCGCTGGCAGATGACAATCCACTGTCGCTCTGGCGCTTGCGCGATGGCCAGCTCGGACCGAATTGATCCGCGCAGCGAATAGAATGCGTTTGCAAAAAATCCATAAAAGGAGATGAACCCACATGACAAGCGACTCGCGCCGCTACCCCGACCCCTCAGTGCGCGTGCTGGACCCGCGCTTCAATGCGCTGCGCATCGCATCGGCGTCGGTGGAATGTCTTTATCAGGGCGCGCGCTGGTCGGAAGGGCCGGTCTGGTTCGGCGACGGCCGCTATCTGCTCTGGAGCGACATCCCGAACAACCGCATCCTGCGATGGGACGAGGAAAGCGGTCAGGTCGGCGTGTTTCGCAAGCCGTCGAACAACGCGAACGGCAACACGCGCGACCGCGAAGGCCGGCTCGTGACCTGCGAGCATCTGGCGCGGCGCGTGACGCGTACCGAATACGACGGCTCCATCACCGTGATCGCCGACAGCTACGACGGCAAGCCGTTGAATTCGCCGAACGATGTCGTCGTGAAGTCGGATGGCTCGATCTGGTTCACCGATCCGACCTTCGGCATCGACGGCTTTTATGAAGGCGAGAAGCACGAAGCGCAGTTGAAGCCGTGCGTGTATCGCGTCGATGGCCGAAGCGGCGAAATCACGATGATGATCGACGCTTTCGTCGGTCCGAACGGACTCGCGTTCTCGCCGGACGAATCGGTGCTGTACGTCGTCGAATCGCGCGCGACGCCGCGCAAGATCTACGCGTTCGACGTGCTCGACGGCGGCCGAAAACTCGGCGAGCCGCGTGCGCTGATCGATGCGGGAGCGGGCACCCCCGATGGCTTTCGCCTCGACATTCACGGCAATCTGTGGTGCGGCTGGGGCATGGGCGACGCCGAGCTGGACGGCGTGCGCGTGTTCACCCCGCAAGGCGAGGCGATCGGCCATATCGATTTACCGGAGCGCTGCGCGAACGTGTGCTTCGGCGGGCGGCATCGCAATCGCCTGTTCATGGCGGCGAGCCATGGGCTCTATTCGCTTTACGTCAACACACAGGGCGTGAGGGGCGGCTAAGCCTTCGCGATCTTTTCCATGATGCGTTCGGGATGCCTGCTCGCGGCGAATCCGTGCCGCGCGTAGAGCCCGTGCGCGTCGGATGTGACGAGCATCATGCGGCGCAGTCCCTGCAGGTCGGGATGCGCCATCACGCACTGCATCATCCACTTTCCGAGGCCCGCGCCCTGATGCTCGGGCAGCACGAAGACGTCGGCGAGATAGGCGAAGGTCGCGGTGTCGGTGATCATGCGCGCGTAGCCGATCTGCGCGCCGCCGCGAAAAAGCCCGAACGCGAGCGAATGACGCGCGGCGCGCTCGACCTTCTCACGCGCGATGCCCGGCGACCAATACGCCACTTCGCTCAGGTAACGGTGCACGACATCGAAGTCGAACTCGTCGATGTCCGTGCTCAGTCGATATTCGTCCCGGGTCCACTGCATCGCGCCGCTCCAAGGCCTTCGTGATCCGCCGAGCATAAGCGATCGACGCGCCGCGCTCCATGCACACTTCGCGTCTGTCAGTGTCAGTGCACGTTGTAGATACGCCCGGTCTCCGCGCCCTCGACGCTGCGGCTGTACGCCAGCGCCACGCGCGCGCCGCTCGCCGCCTCGAAGCCGCGGAAATACGGACCGAAGCTTTCGCGCGCTTCTTCGAGCATCGTCGGGCTCACGGCGTTGATACGCAGGCCGCGCGGCAGCTCGATCGCCGCGCCGCGGACGAAGCCTTCGATCGCGCCGTTCACGGCCGCCGCGCTCGCGCCTTCACGGATCGGCGCCGCGCCGACGATGCCGCTCGTAAGCGTAAACGAGCCGCCGTCGTTCAGATAGTCGCGCGCGGTGAGCACGAGATTGACCTGACCCATCAGCTTGTCGTCGAGGCCGAGCCGGAACTGCTCGGGCGTCATCTTCATCAGCGGGCCGAAATGCACGTGACCGGCGGTCGCGACGATCGCATCCACGTGGCCGATTTCATCGAAGAGCCGCTTGATGCTGACGAGATCGAGCAGATCGACGCGATGCGCACCGCGCGTGGCGCCGATTTCGAAGACTTCGTGACGGGCTTTGAGTTCGGCGGCGACCGCCCGGCCGACCGTGCCGGTTGCACCGATGACAGCGATTTTCATGACTGGACTCGCAACGGTTGATGAACTTTGCATTGTGCGAGCGAGCGGACGCGCGAAAAAGGCGCGCCCGCTTCAAGGATTGCAAACGGGGCGTTTCGAATTGCCAGCGAAACGCTGCGGTATTGCTATCGGGGCGCGAGGCGCGGTGGCATCGGCGAAAGGAGATACAGCGATGCCGCGAACTTGCAGACGAGTCCCGCGCCGGACACGAACGCGGCCGCCGGGAACACATGCCATTGCAACGCGAGCGTGGGCGCAACGAGCGCGACCGAAACGAAACCGATCGCGATGGCAAGCCAGCGCGCCCATTGCAGCCGCGACGCGACGCACACGTAAAGCAGGCCGACCAGCACGCGCGACGCAATCGATGCCGCGAGCGGATGACTCGACGCATCGCCGGGAAGGCCAATCGCGAGCGTCAGCGCAAACTCCGCCCAGGAGAGCGCGTAGGCCGCACCGAGACATGCGATTGCGGATGTGAAGCGCTGTTCGGGCGTGACGATGTGGCGGGTCGTGGTCGGAAGCGGCGCGCCTTCATCGGATTCTGACGGACAGGCGTCGTACGCGTGAATGGTCGTCATTTTGTCTTTCCCCTTTTATCGATTCGAGACCTTGGTCGGTCGTCTTGTCGCCCGCAATCGCTTGTGCCGCAATGCGGCGCTTCGCTGGCGGTGCCTATGCGCATACGCCGTGCCAGGTCGGGGAACGCGTATTGCTGCGCATCATGTGAACGGGGCGCACAACCACAGGAGCGACAATGAGCAACGTGAAGGAACAGCATCCTCATTCGGAACGTGACGAAGACGATGTCGACAAGGCTGTCGAAGATACCTTTCCCGCAAGCGATCCGCCCGCGACGGGCGGCGTGACGCGCATCGAACCCGATCAGGACAAGGACGAAAAGAAGGAAGGCTGAAAGCAAGACTGAAAGCACTTTGAACAAAAAAGAGCCGCATATTCCATGCGGCTCTTTGCTTGATGTATGCGCGGCCCTCATACACCTCAGCCGCGCTTGAGTTCGAATAGCCGCGAGGGGCGCAAGTGATTGAGCGCATAGTGCTTGCGGCCGCGCAGTGTATGGCCGTGCGCGTCGCGTGCTTCGAAGCGGACCTTGTCTTCGACCTCGGGCACAGTCGGCGCAACCATGCCGCGATCGATCAGGTGATAGCCGCGCTCGAGCGCGAGCAGCACGCCGTTGCGCCCCGGACGGCTGTCGAAACCGCCGAGTCCGTCGCCGGGTTCGGGCACGAAGTTCACCGTCGTCGCATTCGAATTGATTACTGTGTCTGGCTCGCGTGCGAGCATTTCCCCTTCGCGCCTTGCATGAATGCTCTTCGCGTCGGCATCGACGGTGTCGTCGAGCCCGTCATCGTTGGCGACATCGACGCCGCGCGGGGGCTTTTCATAGAAACCCTGCGGACCCACATGCATGCCTTCCTTCGTCCTTTCCGTTTTCACGGCCGCGCCCGCGCCCGCGTGGGCCTCTCCGCCCGACGCGGCCTTCGTCGCGTCGCTCATCTTGACGTGCGCGGTTTCGGCAGCGGGCGTTTTGATCGGGCTCTCGGCGACCTGATCCTTTTGCTTCTCCTGCGTCTGCGTCTGGTTCGATTCAGCGTTGTTCATCGCGTTGCTCCGTTGGACATGAACTGACAAGCCCCGATGCAAGACTCGTTCCGGATATTTGGCGACGGAACCGCGAGCCTTGCCGGAGGGCGCCTTAACGGACACCCAAAATTTCGGGTTTTTTTTTCGTCCCCAAGCCTATTTCCTGCAAGTATTATTTGGAACCTGTCGGCGGCAAAGTGCAACTGTGGAGACGCGAGCAACAAGGAGGGCGCGTTTCGTTGCCGTCGAAGAAGAGCAATGCGATTCGAACGAGCAGGGCACTTTCACACAGGTGACTCATGCAACACGATGCAGCCTTTTCACATCGAGGCTACCTTCTAAACTGCGCGCCCGCCCGGGCCGGAGATGGCAGCTACCAGCCGTATGTGGTGATCTCGCGATCGAGCGATGGCGAGCTCGTCGCGAACCGCTTCTTTCCGTCCGACTTGCGATTTTGCAACGAGGGCGATGCCATCGCGCACGCGCGCGACTGGGCCGTGCGCTGGATCGACGCAAGCAACGTAACCGTCTGAGCGATGTCCCGATGAAACCGCGTGCACGCAAACGCACGGGCCGCCGGGCGGCAGGCTTCTGCAAAACCGGTTACTCTTGAAGTTTCCCCCGTCGTGCGCGAGTGCGACGGCCGCTTCTCTTGCTTCATGGCCGACATGCAGAACACGCCCACGCCCGGCATCGTACCGCCCCTCGAAACATCCCGAGACAATACACGTGACACGGCTCAGGAGTGGGGTCTCGCTCACATCGTCGCGGATCTGCGCCAGTCGCGCGAAGAACTGCATCGCACACGGCATCCGCTCGGCATACGCGAGTTGCCGTCGCGCGAGGCGATCGTGAAGATCGTCAACGGCTTGCGCTCGGCGCTCTTTCCCACGCATTACGGCGCGCCGGATCTGACCGACGAAAGCGTCGATTACTACGTCGGCCAGACGCTCGAAAGCACCTTGCGCCTGCTGCACGAACAGATTCGCCGCGCGCTGCGCTTCCTGCCCGAGCATCGCGATACCGACGATGCCACGCTCTCCGCGCAAGCCTTTGCGATCGCGCGTGAATTCGGCTCGCAGTTGCCGCAGATCCGCGCGTTACTGGTCAGCGATATTCAGGCCGCCTTCACGGGCGATCCGGCCGCGCAGCACGTCACCGAGATTCTGCTGTGCTATCCGGGCGTGTGGGCGATGACGCATCATCGCCTCGCGCACGCGTTGCACAAGCTCGGCGTGCCGCTGCTGGCACGCTTCATCAACGAGATCGCGCATTCGCTGACGGGCATCGACATTCATCCGGGCGCCACTATCGGGCCGAGTTTCTTCATCGATCACGGCACGGGCGTGGTGATCGGCGAGACAGCGGTGATCGGGCAACATGTGCGCGTCTATCAGGCCGTGACGCTCGGCGCGAAGAGCTTTCCATCGATGAGCGATGGCTCGCTCGTCAAGGGCAACGCGCGGCATCCGATCGTCGAGGACGATGTCGTCATCTACGCGGGCGCGACGATTCTCGGGCGCGTGACCATCGGCAAAGGCTCGGTGATCGGCGGCAACGTGTGGCTCACGCACAGCGTGCCGCCGGGGAGCAACGTGTCGCAGGGCAAGATCCGCGAGGGCAGCGGGCCAGATGCGCCCGGCAATGGCTTCGGCGCATAAATGACAAAAGGGCCGCGAGGCCCTAATGCCGTTCAGTTAGCGCTGAACGGCATTTTTGTTTATGGGGTGAGAAGTGGTTGTAAACGGAGCGCCGGGCTGTTAACTTTCCGGTGCGATGCTTGCCGACCACCTCACTTATCTGATCGAAGCAC